>JAEXFF010000206.1 GCA_023400335.1 Bacteroidota bacterium | reverse complement strand
CAAATATACAGACGGAGAACCGCCCGACGAAGACGAAACAGAGGAGGTCCATACAGAGGAGGAAGAGACAACAGAATAGAGAACATCCGGGAAATTCTCCTCCAAACAGCATTTTTCTTTCCCGGATGAATATTTGTTTCACAATGGATTTATCGCAAAGTTTTGATTCATAGAGGAGTTAAAGACGTTTGTTCCTTTCCTGCGTCCTATTCATTTGCTCCTCCACAAAATGATCTTTCGGATATTCTTTTTTGCCTATTAAAAAGGTCTGATTCTATTTGATAAGTTAGTTCTCCACCTTGACATTACGGACACTTTCACCTTAAAACAGTTATCTCTGAAAGAACCGGATTATGGTCGGACAAAAAAACGGTATCCGGAACATCCGTGATATTCCGGAATGTTTTTACTTGTATACCCGGTGAAATAAAAATATAATCAATCCACATTCTTTCCGGTAAAGCAAGTCTGCCGAAATCGTGGAATGTCCACTCGGGTCCATACACCAGAGCAGCTTCTAATTTGGCATTCTTTACTTTTCCCTCCTCCGTCAAAAGGGCAATAATAGCTGAATCCGGAGTTGTATTAAAATCTCCGGTCATAACAAACGGACGAGTTTCTGCTAAAGTTGCCAATTGATTTACCAATAAACGGGCACTTTCCTTCCGGGCCGTTTCTCCTTTATGATCCAGATGAGTATTTAAAGCCATGAATTCTATTCCACTTGCTTTATCTTTTAAAACAGCCCAAGTAGCAATACGCTTACAAACAGCATCCCATCCTTTTACTCCGATGACTTCAGGCGTTTCACTCAAACTAAAATTTCCACTTTTTATCAGTTCAAAACGATCCGTTTTAAAAAACAAAGGATTAAATTCTCCTTTTTCCCTGCCATCTTCCCGTCCAACTCCTAAAGCAGTATATTGCGGCAAATACGATTTTATATCTTCTAACTGATTATGCAATACTTCCTGCATCCCCACAATATCCGGAGCATAATAATTCAACATTTTACCCACCTCCTCTTTCCGGTATTGCCAATTATTCATACTGTCCCGGGGAGTATCATACCGGACATTAAAACTCATAATTTTTAAATCAGCTTTTTGCGGTTTCTGATTGCAAGCTCCTAACAGAAATAACAAACCTAAAATAAATAAAGTGTTTCTCATAATGCTTTGGTTTGAAGAAATAAAATTTCCTAAAAATTTATCAATTTATAGGAAGAATTCAAATGTAAAGACTTTTCGGGAAATGAGAAAGAAAAAACCGGTAATTTCCAGATGGTAGATTCAGGAAGCTTGTTTTAAGCTGTTAAAGCTATAACAAAATTGGCCACCTTTTTCCAAACAACAGAAAAAAAGAAAGGGAAATAAGCGGGCGAACGAACAGGTATTCAAAACCCCTTTTCCCAGTCAGGATTCTTCAGATAGAACAAAATGAAAAATTCCCATTCTGGAAATGAGCCTTATGGGCATCTCTATTTTAAGCCTCACCCACAAATACCTTAGTCATAGTAAAGAGAAGAGACAAGCAGGACAAATCTACCTGCTTATCTTTTTTTCTCCAGTTTGACAATTTCACCCAAAGCCGGGACTGCAACCGGAATATTCCGTTTCCGGGCTTCTTCGGCAAATACCTTTGGAGGATCGCTCAGAGGTTCATCGGAAAGGTCAAAAGTTCCATAATGCATAGGGATCGTCATCCGGGCCTGCATTTCAGCAGAAGCAGTTAAAGAATCATAAGGAGAAATATGATTGGGTTGCATAAACCAGCGGGGCTTATAAGCTCCTATCCCCAATAAAGCATAATCCGGAGCACCAAAAAGTTCTGGTATTTCTGTAAAATGGTTGGAATAACCTGTATCCCCGCTATAATATAAAGAAATCCCATTTCCCTGTATCATAAAAGCCCCCCACAGACGCTGTCCGCCGTCGTGTACTGACCGCTTACTCCAATGCTGGGCCGGCAAAAACGTAATTTTTAATCCTTTATCTTCTATTTGCTGATACCAACCCGCTTCTATTACTTTCAGACCGGGAAACCATCCTTTTAAAAGTTCTCCCATTCCTAACCCGCAAAAAACGTTCATTTGGGGATTATTCCTGTATAGACGGGTTATACTTTTTTTATCCAAATGATCAAAATGATCATGGCTCAGCAGAAGATAATCTATATTTTTAAAAATTGCAGGATCTACAGGCAATTTACTACGGCGCCTCACAAAAGGAATATCTCCAAAAACCGGGTCAAACATAAGGCGCTTTCCGGCAATCTGCATAAAAAAAGAATTATGCCCCAGCCATACCAAAAAATCTCCGGAAATATTTTCCAGGGAATACAAATACTTTAACTGAGGTTCCCACTTCTCCTGCCTCTTTTCTCTCCGCTGCGGATTGGGAGAAAAACGCCATTTTAAAACATTTCCGATCCCATGAGTAATATGATGTTGCCGGTTTACAAACCGTCCCTTCACAACAGGATTTCCTTTCCAATACGGTTTCACCGTAATCAATCCCTCGTTTCTCCGAAAAGAAATATGCTCTCCCATTCTTTTATTTCAATACATTTATACGCCATAATTCTGCTTACAAAAGTATACTTTCCTATTCTGAAGAGTTAGAGAATTATCATAAAAATATTTAATTATCTGCATACCGGGACGGATCTTTTTCGGGTAACCATCCCCCACCGAGAACTTTGTAAAGATTGACGACTGCTATCAACTCATCTCTTACAGCATTATTCAAACCGATTTGAGCATCAAAATATCCCCTTTGGGCATCCAATACATCAATATATCCTATTACACCGTTGATATACTGCAAATTTGCCAAGTCCAGGTAAGAACGGGCCGCTTCTTCCAAACTATCCCGGGATTCCCGTATAGCCTCAATTTTCCGGGAGGAAACCAGCGCATCATTCACTTCCTTAAAAGCCGTGAGGACAGCTTTTTCATAAGCATATCCTTCTCTTTCTGCTACAGCACGGGCAGCTTTCAGCTGAGCCCTGTTTTTTCCCATATTAAACAAGGGCGCCAGAATTTGTCCTCCCAGGAAAAAGAAAGGAGACTGAAAAAATCCCTCCCATTGAGTATTTTCCAAACCGTACTGAGCCGTCAAAGACACCTTGGGAAACATATTGGTATACTGCAACCCCGCTTTCGCATGAGCAGCCTTCAATTTATATTCTGCTTCCCGTATATCCGGCCGGCGTTCCAGCAAAGTAGAAGGTAAACCTGCAGGCAATGTACGGGGTAAATTTTGTTTCAGTATCCCTTCTCCCCGGGCAATCTGCCCCGGATACTGTCCTGTCAGCAAAGAAATATCATTCTCTTTCAGATGGATTTTCCTTTCCAAATCCGGCACTAAGGTAGCCGTCCGGGCTAATTCCACCTGGGCCTGACGAAGAGAAGTCTCAGAAGTCATCCCTCCCTCATACCGTAATTTTGCCAAATGAACCCCTTCTTTACGGGCTTCCAGCGTTTGCCTTACAATTTTCAGTTCCTCATCCAAAGCACTTAACTCAAAATAAGCCTGAGCCACCTGGGCAATTATAGTCATCTGTAAAGCCCGTTGACCTTCCACTGTCTGTAAATATTCGGCTATAGCCGCCTGATTTCCCCAACGCAATTTTCCCCAAAGATCGATCTCCCAAGACAATAAACCTTTCGCTTCGAACGTATTCTCCGGCGTACGGTCGTAGTCCCTTTGAGCACCGGCTCTAACATCCACTTTCGGAAATAAATCAGCCTTGGCAATCCGCTTGGAAGCTTCAGTCTCTTTAATACGGGCAACAGCCATCTGCATATCTTTATTATACACCAAAGCTTTACGTATCAATCCCTGCAAAACAGTATCCGTATACAAATCCCACCATTTCAATTCGCTCACCGAAGCAGAATCGATTACTTGCCCTTTTTCAAAATCAGAGGGTAATTTCAATTCCGGCCGGACATATTCTTTCCCTAACCTGCAGGAAGAGAACAGTATTCCCACTAGCACACAACTGATTCCGATTTTATATAGTTGTTTCATATCTATCTCTTTTTTCATTAAGCAATCTCCCGTATTCCTTACGTTGTACAGACACAAACGAAGTTTTCCCGGATTTATCTCGTTTTATCTTTTACATCCTTCATCCACCCTTTAATGCGGGCTTCACATTTTTCCCTTAAATGCAAGGTCTGCAATTTATTTTTCATTTTACTCTTCGCCCGGTTAATCATTACGAAGAAAAAGGGTACCATCACAATTCCGACTGTAATAGCTGCGAGCATTCCAAAGAATACTCCCGTACCGATAGAGTGCCGGCTGGCCGATCCCGGGCCAGAAGCCATCACCAGGGGCAGCATACCCAAGACAAAAGCCAGAGAAGTCATCAAAATCGGACGGAAACGCAAGCTCGCTGCCGTTACAGCAGCCTTTAATGCATCCACCCCTCTTTGCATTTCTACCTGTGCAAACTCGACGATTAAAATCGCATTTTTAGCAGCCAACCCTACTAAAGTTACCAAACCGATCTGAAAATATACATCATTCTCTAAACCAAAGACCCATATGCCCAGATAAGCGCCTATCGCAGCTACGGGCAAAGACAACAGGACAGCTATGGGTACCAGCCAACTTTCATATAAAGCGGCCAAAAAGAGGAAAACGAATACAAATACCAGTAGCATGATAATACCCATCTGACCTTCCGCCTTTTTCTCCTGATAGGAAAGACCGCTCCATTCCACCCCGATATTATCTGACAAATGTTCCTGGGCGATATTTTCCACCACCCTCATCGCCTCTCCGGAGCTATAACCCGGAGCAGCTGCCCCCCGGATAACAGCAGTGGTAAACATATTAAACCGACGTATATTCCCGGGTCCTGTCGTATAAGTTGCATCCCCTAAAGCGGTCAGAGGCACCATTTCTCCGGACGAAGCCCGCACAAAAAACAGATTGATATCGTCTTTATGCATACGGTAAGGTGCTTCCGCCTGAATATAGACCCGGTATACCCGGTTAAACATATTAAAATCATTTACATAGACTGACCCGGTATAAGCCTTCATGGTAGAAAAAATATCAGCCATCGGTATACCTAAAAACTTAGCCTTATCCCTGTCCACATCAAAATACAGCTGCGGGATCTCCGGTTGCAAAGAGGACGAAAGGCCGGTCAACGCTTTTTCCTGTGCCGCATATTTCATTAAAGTATCCACAGCACTCACCAAATTTTCAAAAGAGGCACCGTTACGGGCTTCTATCTGTAATTCAAAACCGCCAGAAGTCCCTAATCCAGGAATGACAGGAGGTTTTGATAAATATACTTTCGCTTCCGGATAATGGTAAAATTCTTTCCGCACATCAGCCATCACATCCTCCACTGACATTTTATTTCCTTTTCTTTTTTCCCAGGATTTGAGAATAACAGTCAGTTCCGTACGGGCCTGATTCGTTCCTACCCGCGGGCTGCTACCGGTAACATTTTGTACATAAGCAACTGCCGGATGATTTTTTACATAGTCCACTGCCCGGTTTGTCACCTCCCGCGTCCTCTCCAAAGTAGCTCCTTCCGGTAACTCCAATTCTACTTTAAAATATCCCTGGTCTTCTTCCGGAATAAAACTCCCCGGTACAATCCGGTTCAGTACAAAAATAGCAATTAAGACCATTCCAAAACCAGCCAGTATCCGTCGGGAATTCCGGCTTGCCTTTTCCACTAAACCTGTGTATTTATGGTTTCCTGTAGCCAGCCACTGATTGATTTTCCGAAAGACCTTATTCTTTTTCCCGGAAGACGGACGCAACAGGAGAGCGCACATTGCCGGACTTAAAGTCAAAGCGACTACTAAAGAAATTAAGACAGATACGACTATTGTTACTGCAAACTGACGATAGAGCATCCCTGTAATTCCTCCCAGGAAACTTACCGGTACAAAAACCGCTGCCAATACCAAAGAAGTAGCAACCAAAGCTCCTGTCAGTCCGTGCATCGCTTTTTTGGTAGCTTCGTAAGGGCTTAAGCCCTCTTTTTCCATATAACTCTCTACGGCTTCTACGACGACGATTGCATCATCGACAACAATACCTATCGCCAGCACTAATCCTAAAAGCGTAAGCATATTCAAAGAAAAGCCCAGAATCATCATTACCCCGAAAGTCCCTACCAATGAAATCGGTACAGCTACTAAGGGCACAAGCGAAGCTCTCCAGTTTTGCAAGGACAGGAAAACCACTAAAATAACCAGTATTAAAGCTTCAAATAAAGTCTTATATACTTCATGTATTGATTCCGAAATATAAGTGGTAATATCAAAAGGCACGTCATAACTCAATCCTTCAGGGAAATCCCGACTGATTTCTTTCATCGCGGTTTTCACATCTTCGGCTACCTGCATGGCATTGGCTCCCGGTAACATATAGATTCCAAGTACTGCAGCATTCTCTCCATTAATACCACTTTCCGTAGCATAAGAAGAAGCTTCCAGGGAAACTCTGGCCACATCCCGAAGACGAATCAGCGATCCGTCGGAATTAGCCCGGACAACAATCTCTTCGAATTCCTGAACAGTAGACAAACGTCCCTGGGTCGTAATCGGAATGGTGATATCAGCGCCCTCCATCGGTTGCATTCCCAACACCCCGGCTGCAGATTCCCGGTTCTGATCCTTCAAAGCATTCTGTAAATCCTGTACCGTAAGTCCGAAATTGGCCAGACGATCGGGCATTACCCAAATACACATTCCATAATAACGGCTTCCGATATTCGATACCCGCCCGACTCCCGGAATTCGTCTCAAAATATCCAAAACATTGATCGTAGCGAAATTACTGAGGTAAATCTCATCGAAACGGGAATCAGAAGAACGTAAACAAATCGTCATCAGCTGACTGGCGGACTGTTTTTCAACTTTTATTCCATTCTGTACGACTTCCGCCGGCAGACGCGATTCCGCCAATTTAACCCGGTTTTGCACTTCTACCGCAGATAATTCCGGATTAGCGGAAATATCAAAGGTAATATCAATTGTCAGCCCGCCGGAGTTACTGCTACTCGACTCCATATACAGCATGCCAGGCGTTCCGTTTAACTCCTGTTCTATCGGAGTAGCTACTGCCTGGGAAACCGTGACAGCACTGGCTCCCGGATAGGAAGCAGAAACCTTTACAATAGGAGGGGTAATCTGCGGATATTGATCCACAGGCAATAGAAACAATCCGATAAAACCTACAATCACAATCAGAATAGACAATACAGCCGAAAAGATCGGCCGGTCAATAAAAAATGTCGGTTTCATGCTTCACCCCCTTTTCTTTTCCTCATCATACCGGCAATAGAATCTTTTCCCGTTTCATTTGTCTTTTCCGGTTCCTGAACAACAAGCACTCCCGGAGTTATCTTATGATATCCTTCTGTAATAACCATTTCTCCCATTCCTAAACCTCGTTCCACAACCACCTGATTACCAACTTCCGGTCCAATTTCGATAAAACGTTTTTCAGCCGTACTATCTCTGCGGACTACATATACATAAGCTCCCCCTTTTTCAATAACGACTGATTTTGCCGGTACGACAACTGCATTTTCCCGGACGTCCAATAGCAATTTCACTTTTGTGAACTGTCCGGGCAATAATTTCCGTTCCGGATTCGCCAATTCAGCCCTTACGCTGAAAGTACCTGTCTTCGGATCTACCTGAGGCTCGGCAAAATCCACCAGCCCGCGGATAGGATATATGGAATTATCCGCTAAGGTCACTGTAATATTGGGCTGCCAGGAACGGCTGGTATCTTTTTCCCCCAATTTGACATTCCGTTGCAGACTCCGCAGGTAGTCCTGAGCGGTAAGACTGAAATCGACCAGGACCACATCACTTTCCACTACAGTTGCCAACAGGGATTTTGAACCCGGTCCCACCAACGTCCCTATATCCACATACCGTTCGCTTATATAACCCGAAATCGGCGATTTCACGGTAGTATAGCTCAATTCAAGATTAGCCTGCGCCAGATCTGCCCGGCTCATGGCAACACTTGCCCTCGCACTTTCATAAGCAGCTATAGCATTATCCAAATCCAACTGACTTGCCGCTTTCTGTACATACAGCGGACGTAAACGCTCCACATCCCGCTCAGCCTTGGCTTCCTGCGCCAAATCCTTTTTCAGCTGAGCATCCGCTTTATCAGCCCTTGCTTTATACTGAGCCTGGTTGATTACAAACAAGGGTTGATTTTTCTCTACCCGCTTCCCTTCTTCAAAAAGCATACGTTCCAAATACCCTTCAACCCTGGCCCGAACCTCTACAAATTGCCGTGCCCGGATTCGTCCGACATACTCCCCGTATATCTCTACATTCTCCGTTCCGGCTCTTTCCATTTTCACAATAACCCTCTCCGGTTCTTTCTCTTTTTTACATCCGCCTATGAATGTAGCCAACAAAACTACACCCCAAATTACATTATTTCTCTTTATCATCCTGTTTTATTATTATCCTGCTGGATTCAGTATTGAAAATAATATGCCACATATTGCCAAATTATGTAAATCACTAACAACCAATATATTATATAAACATTTCTCCGGATTAATTCCATTAAATTGTAGAAAAATTCCACGAAAGTGTAGAAAATTCCACTCTTTGGAAAAGAAACGGCGATTTTACAGGCCTTTTGCAGAGAGAAGTCTGTTTCGCTCCTTTCTGAACCCCGGCAACTCTTCTCCGGGATATACAACTATTTTATACCGTCCTGCATTTTTCAGTTTTTATCCCTATCTTTGCCCCTCCAAAAAATAAATTACAAGGATTCACTCAGCATGTCCCAGACATTTTAAACTTTCGGATAATATAAATATGATTTCAGTTGACGGATTAACGGTTGACTTTGGTGACCGTATACTTTTTAAAGACATATCTTTTCAAATCAATGAGAAAGACAGGATTGCCCTGATGGGGAAAAACGGGGCCGGAAAATCTACCTTACTTAAAATTTTAGCAGGTGCAAGAAAGCCTACCCGGGGAAGTGTCACTATTCCCAAGGATATAGTAGTTGCCTATCTTCCGCAACACCTGATGACAGAAGATGGAAGGACCGTATTTGAAGAAGCGTCCCAAGCTTTTGCCCATCTGTTCGAAATGGAGAAAAGAATCGAAAGTTTAAACCGTCAGCTTACCGAACGGACAGACTACGACTCTCCCGAATATTATAAGTTGATTGAAGAAGTAGCTGCTTTAAGTGAAAAATTCTATAGCATAGACCTCACTCATTTTGAAGCCGACGTAGAAAAAACATTAAAGGGATTAGGATTCCAGCGTTCAGATTTTAACCGGCCGACCAGTGATTTCAGCGGAGGCTGGCGCATGCGGATTGAACTTGCCAAAATGTTATTGAAAAATCCGGATGTGTTACTATTAGACGAGCCGACCAATCACCTGGACATTGATTCTATCCAATGGTTAGAGGAATTTCTGATTACAAATGGGAAAGCGGTTATCCTTATTTCCCACGACCGAACCTTTGTCGACAACATCACTACCCGTACCATAGAAGTTACAATGGGACGGATTTACGACTATAAAGTGAATTATTCCCAATATTTAATATTACGGCAGGAAAGACGTATCCAACAACAAAAAGCTTACGACGAACAGCAAAAGATGATTGCTGAAACAAAAGAATTTATAGAAAGATTCAAAGGGACTTATTCTAAAACTCTTCAGGTTCAATCCCGGGTAAGAATGCTCGATAAATTGGAACTGGTAGAAGTAGATGAAGAAGATACTTCTGCTCTGAGATTAAAGTTTCCCCCCTCTCCCCGATCCGGAAGCTATCCGGTAATCGTTCAGGAACTCTCCAAACATTACGGATCCTACGAAGTATTCAACAATGCGACTTTTACTATCGAAAGAGGAGAAAAAGTTGCTTTTGTGGGCCGTAACGGAGAAGGAAAATCTACTCTCGTCAAATGTATTATGGGAGAAATTGCAGATTATACGGGTACGCTCACTTTAGGACACAATGTCCGCATCGGTTATTTTGCACAGAATCAAGCCTCTCTTCTGGACGAAGAACTCACCGTATTCCAAACTATCGACGATGTTACTCCGCTGGAACTGAAAAGCAACACAAAAAATTTATTAGGAGCTTTTATGTTCAGTGGAGACGATATCGACAAAAAAGTAAAAGTTTTGTCAGGAGGGGAACGTACCCGTTTAGCCATGATAAAACTCCTGTTACAGCCGGTAAACCTTCTGATTTTAGATGAACCTACCAATCATTTGGACTTAAAAACCAAAGATATACTTAAAAATGCTCTTCTGGATTTTGACGGGACTTTGATCGTAGTATCCCACGACCGCGATTTCCTGAACGGATTGGTAAAAAAAATATATGAATTCGGAAATAAAAAAGTAACAGAGCACCTGGAAGACATAAATGGTTTTCTCCGGAAAAAGAAAATGGAAAATTTAAAAGAAATCGAAAGTAAAAAAGAGAAAAACTAAAAACGAGAGCAGGGGAGGTATAAAAAAACGATATTAAAGTTAAACTTACCCTTCCTTTTTCTTTCTTTTTAAACTTTCTTTCACTTTTCCCGTATAGTTGTCTGTATAAATTTAATATTTAGCACATGACAACCGTCTTTGTATTACGTCTCTGCAGGTTCTGTTTTATCTGTCTATTCTGTTGTTATGTCTCGGAAATCGCAGCTCAGACAGATACAACAGCCCGATTGGTTAATTTACAGCAACAATTGCCCAGTAACGATACATGGTGGCAAATGTTCGGTGACAGTACTTTGGATTCACTGATCCCCAAAGCCATAAACAACAATTACAATCTGCTCAATGCCATCAAAAACATCGAACTGGCAAAAGCCCGGATGCGTATCCAACAAAGTGCCTGGTATCCGGAGCTCAGCTTTTCAACTTCCTATACTCCTGAAAAAAACAGCTTGGGTATAGAACATATAAACGAACGCAATTATATTGGTCAGGCAGCTTTGAATATGAGTTGGGAAATCGATGTCTTCGGAAGTATCCGTAAAAATGTCAAATCCCAAAGAGAATATTATTATGCTTCACAGGAAGACTACCGGGGTGTAATGGTTTCCCTGATCGCCCAGTTAGCCTCTACCTATATCAACTTACGCACTTATCAGACCCAACTGGAAGTTGCCCGCCAGAATCTGGCTTCTCAAAAACAAATTGTAGAGTTGACCACGACCCGTTTCCATACAGGCCTGGCCTCCCGCTTAGATGTTTCACAGGCTCAAAGTTTATACCTTCAGACTCAAGCAGCTATCCCGGAGCTCGAAGCTGCCATTTACAGTCAAGTAAACAGTCTTTGTGTATTAACCGGAGAATATTCCGGCAGTTTGAAGCGGCAATTATTGCGGATCCGTCCCTTACCCTCCAATTTAAATATAAGGGTAAGCGGCATACCTGCAGAACTTATCCGCCGCCGTCCTGACATCCGCTCAGCAGAAAGGACAATGGATGCCTTAGCTGCTGCTGTCGGAGCTTCCCGTTCCGACTGGTATCCCAAATTCTATCTTACAGGAGCTTTTGGCTTCGGTTCCGACAAGTTTGAGCATTTTTTCCGGAAAGAGAATATGGACTGGCAAATCAGCCCGGCGATCAAATGGACATTTTTCAGCGGAAGACGGCTTGCTGAGACAACTCGCACCGCCCAAATACAACTGGAAGAAGGTATAAACGACTATAACAATACCGTACTTTCGGCCTTGCAGGAAATAGACGACGCCCTCATGTCCTACAATAAATCCCAGCAACAACTTCACGCAGACCGGGAAGCTTATCTGCAAGCAAAAGAGACATTATCACTTGCTGTAGAACTCTATCGGCAAGGACTTTCTGATTACCAAAATGTACTGAATTCTCAAAAAGATGTTTTCAATTACCAAAATGCACTCGTCTCGGCAGAAAGCAATACTTTGCTCTACCTCATACAATTATACAGAGCGCTGGGAGGTGGTTGGGGAGAAAACCAATAAAAAAAGAACAGGAAAAAAAATATAAAAAAAGAACTTACATGAAAAAAGGAATATTTTTATTTCTGCTGCTGTCCATCCTGACAGGGGGATGCCGGAAAGGACAGGAAAAAAAAGAACAAGCCCAGGCAACAGCTGTTGTCCCTGAAATCCTGGTAAATACACCGGAAGAACAAGACGTTACCTATACCTACGAATATCCGGCTTATCTGGAAGCAGAACAAACCGTAAATTTAGTGGCCCGGGTATCCGGTTTCCTGGAAAAAATTCTTTATACCCCCGGGCAACTGGTAAAAACCGGACAATTATTATTCGTCATTGAACCCAAACCTTATATTGATCAGGTAAAAGCTGCGGAATCTCAGGTAAAAAGTGCAGAAGCTCAGTTAGCCTATGCAAAAGCTTCCTACGAAAGGATGAAAGAAGCTGTACAAACCAAAGCGATAAGTGAGATCGATTACCTGCAAGCCCAGTCGACCTATAATTCAGCACAGGCCAGCTTGGATAATGCCAGGTCGCAACTGAATACAGCCCGTATTAATCTGAATTATTGCTATATCAAAGCCCCTTTTGACGGACGCGTCAGCCGGAATTTAGTCGACCAGGCCAATTATGTAGCCGGTTCTGTAGAACCGACAACCCTGGCCACAATGTATAAGGACAAACGCATGTATGCCTATTTTAATATGGCTTATGCTGAATACGAGAATCTGCCTCCGGTAAATGCGAATTTACCCCCTAACGACCCGCTTCGTTTCCTGACCGTTACGGATGCTGCCGATCCTCACCGGCAATGGAAAGGGGAACTCGACTATACTTCCCCCAATGTCGATTTACAGACAGGAACAGTCAATATCAGGGCAATTATTGAAAATCCCCATGAAGAATTACTCAGTGGCATGTACGTCAATATCTCAGTACCTTACCGGAATGTTAAAGACGCTCTTCTCATTCCGGAAACTTCTATCGGAACCAATCAGACAGGACGCTTTGTTTATATTGTAGACCGGGACAACCGTATCGAATTAAAGCCGGTAACAGTAGGTGTACTGGAATCTGACGGAATGCGACAGATTATCAGTGGCATACGCCGAGACGACCGCTATGTCGTAGAAGCACTTATGAGCGTTCGCCCCGGCATGTCTGTCAAACCTGTTACCCGGAAATAATTTATTCCATATAAATTTTTCCATCCGTGCGAATCAACCTTCCGTCCGTAGTGATTCCTTCAATGACTACGGAATAAGTAGAATAACCATCTGCAGTATAAAAATCAATTTTTGCCCGTCCTTTCTCCGAAAGTTTTACATCCGGCTTCCAGAATAAAGTCGTACGTAAATCTGGTTTTTTGCTTTCCTTTTCTTTAGCCAGTTCATATTTGGGCGAATAAAACTCCAGCGGTTTCTGATATCCCAAAGGAGTAATCCGTTTTATATTATACTGGGGATTATTCTTCTCCATTTCTTCTATTTTTTTCCGTGTAATCACAATCATACCGGCTTTCCCAAGACGATAAGCTCCTCTTCCTCCTCCCACTTTTATAACTTCTATCCGGGCAATATCCTGCATATTTACACTTTCAAACGGATTAAAATAAGGATCCGAAGAACTCTGATCTTCAATTTCCATCCCATCAATAACAACTATCGGAGGTATATATGGATCATAAATTGAAGTAGGGGTCCGGATATAAATTTTCCCATCTACACCGATACGGACACCCGCAACCCTCATCAATACATCCTCTACCTTGGTAGCTCCCATTTCTTCGATATCTTTCGCATCGAAAGTAGCAGTTGCCAAAATTTCATTGATTTGGATTTGTTGCTTTTCCTGATAGATTCCTCTTACAGTCACTTCATCCAGATAAATCATCCTCATTCCATTTTCATACGTATATTTCAAATCTGCCTTCTCCACAGCACCTGGTTTTATTTCAGCTTTCATTTCGGAACTTATCCGGACAGGAAGGGTAATAGCAGGGAAAGAATCCGGGTAAACAATCAACTCTATCCCCTGTTTTCCTTTTTTCGTCAAAGCCCGAAGTATGAATTCGGTACTATCCGGAAATTCAAATCCATTTATCCGGAACTTTCCGTTTTCATCCGTCCCCACCAAATTTAAATAATTTGTCTGTAAGGACATTGCCGATACTTTTCCTTCCTTCATCGGTTTACTCTTAAACAAACCTATCGTACGGACCTCTCCTGTTATTTCCTGACCGATCTCCAAAGGGAAAGAAGGTTCTTCAAACTTTCCCCGGATTACTTCCGGGATCCGGTATCGTCTCCAGCCTTGTGTCAACATCAAAACATCCAGGGCAGCCCGGGCTTTCCGGTTGTTTTTTTGAAGGTAAAAAGCAGGATCTTCTATATTTCCTTTCAATTCAGAAGTCAGCAGAAGATTGCTGTATATCGTAAAATTCGTATCCACGACTACATCTCTGTCATCAGTAACAGCTATAGAAAAATTACCCGTTAACGGACGTTTTTCCGCATCTGTCACCTGAATCTGCGCTTTAACGTGCTGACGGCTGCCATAAGCAGGAC
>JAEXFF010000193.1 GCA_023400335.1 Bacteroidota bacterium | reverse complement strand
CAGGCAGGACAATCCCAGTTCTTCCCCGGTCCGCCTTCGAGCTGCTGTATCCGGTGCTTCGTCGTGATAGGGATGGGTGCAGCAGGCATTTGACCAGAGTCCTCCGGAATGATACTTATGGAGGGCGCGTCTTTGTAAGAGCCATTCTCCGTGTGTATTAAAAAGGAACACCGATACGGCCCGGTGGAGCAAACCTTGCCGGTGGACTTCCATTTTTTCCATATAACCGATAGGCTGATCGTGCAGATCTACAAGGACAATTTGCGAAGAGAGAGGGTCGGGATTTTTCATTTCAGATTAAGTTTATCTTGTGGAGGATTAAAGTCCTTGAAAGTAATATGACTTTACTTAGATTCGGTATACGGATACGATGCTTAACCAATTTGCGGGCCGGAGTTTTTTTGATTTTTTGAAGCAGTTTGGTATAGTAAATATAAGCAACAAATACGCCCAGACGAGCGTTAGAAGGTAATTGCCGTATACCTTCGTAAGCTTCTGCGAATTCTGCTTCTATTTCTGTAATGATTTGTTGTTTGTGTTTTTCATTGAAATGCCGGCATTTCAATTCCGGAAAGTAATTGCGGTTTAATATTTCCAGATCGGTATGCAAATCCCGTAAAAAATTTACTTTTTGAAACGCTGAACCCAATTTAATGGCAGGTTGTTGTAATTTTTCGTAGAGGGCCTCGTCTTTTCCCGTGAATACCCGGAGGCACATCAGGCCTACAGCCGAAGCTGAACCGTAAATATATTCTTCGGCATCGCTCTTTCTGGTATAATCGGACAGGGTAAGATCCGCCCGCATGCTGTTGAGAAAAGCTTTTACAAGGTGCCGGTCGATGTGATATTTTCTGACAGTTATCTCAAAAGCATTGATGACAGGGTTCGTACTTATGCCATAGCGACTGGCTTCGGTATATTCTTCTTCAAAACGGTTTAACAGTTGAGTCCGGTCGTACTCTGTAAAGCTGTCTACAATTTCATCTGCTAAACGCACAAATCCATAGATACTGAAAATGGCCTCCCGGATATTTTTGTGTAAGAGATTAGCGGCTGAAAAAAAGGAAGTGCTGTAGTTACTGGTGATTGTACGTGATATATCGAATCCGGTACGGGCATATAAACTATCCATAGAATTTCTGCTTTTATCAGATTTACGTAAGGGGAGAAAGAAGGTTACTTTTTAAAAGTATTTAAAAAAAGTGTTGTTAAAAAAGTAAAGAATAGCGAAATGATGAAAATCGTTTCGGGGTCTTTAAAAAGATAAACAAATAGCAAAAAGACAAATCAAGTAACGGAAAACATGGAAAAAAGCCATTCGACGGCTTATTCCTTACCTTTTTATGGGGTTATCGATTTTTTAAACGAATAATAGAGGAATATAAAAATTGTAGATTTCTTTTGTCGCCTTTTTCTTCGGTCTATTGTATTTGCCGCTCCGGTGCTCCATTTGCTTTTTCATAATTCGTCCTGCCTTTAACGCCCATACATTCTCCTTTTCGTTCCCCTCTGTATGACTGGTGTCAGTTAAGCAATCCAGCGTTTTTTAACATTCCGGACTTCAGACGAGAAAACGCTCGTTCCCGTAAGTAGCGGCAGTATAGCAAACCTCCGCTTCTGAACGGACTGTCCTGAATACCGGTTATTCAAATCCCGGACTGTTTCCCCGAAGTTTTGTTTTGTCCGGAAAGCCTGGCAGGCGTAAACGTGATAGCGTATGGAGCGGCCGCAATACCGGCTTATCCGTTTTCTTCCATACTATACTAAAGCAAAGACTATTCCAGTAGCTAAACAAATCAGTCCCTGCTGGAGATAAGGAGTTGGTGAAAATCTGTTGAATATAAATTTGTTTTTATTCCCGTCGCTCACCACTCTATCTCCGGAATTCCCTTTTCCCGGAAATAGGCATTTGCTTTGCTAAAATGCCTACATCCGAAAAATCCCCGGTCGGCCGATAAAGGTGAAGGATGCGGAGCACACAAAACACAGTGGCGGGTACGATCGATAAAAGCTCCTTTCCGCTGTGCATAAGCCCCCCATAACATAAATACAATATTTTCCCGTTCTTCATTCAAATGGCGGATTATAGCATCGGTAAATTCTTCCCAACCTTTTCCCCGATGCGATCCGGCCTGATGAGCCCTAACCGTCAAGATAGCATTGATTAAAAGCACTCCCTGTTCCGCCCACCTTTCTAAACGTCCGGATACTGGCATAGGCTTTCCCAAATCATTTTCTATTTCTTTAAAAATATTTACTAAGGAAGGGGGAAACGGAACCCCGTCCAATACAGAAAAACACAGTCCGTAATATTGACCGGGTTCATGATAGGGATCCTGCCCCAAGATGACTACTTTTACTTGTTCGAACGGACAAGTATTAAAAGCATGAAAAATCCGTCCTCCCGGAGGAAATACAGTATATCTAGCGTATTCTTCTTTTATAAAATGTACTAACCGTTCAAAATAAGGTTTATCAAACTCTTCCTGTAATCGTTGCCGCCAGCTCTCTTCAATCTGTACCTTCATGTTAATTATCTTTTAACAAATTTTATTTTCCATAATATATACAAATATAAAATTTTTGTATTTTCAAAAATCAAAATATAGGGAGTTAAATAACAATTTTTCTTCTCTGAAAACAGACTTTTTAGTCGGTTTTTAAATTATGAATCCTATTAAAAATTAATACTATATTTTTCACGTTCCAACAGGATATAATGTATTGAAAGAAACTTCAAAGCCTTATCAGTACTAAAAAATCTTTCCGGTCTTGGCTGGAAGAAGATATTTATTATTAAATATTGATTATATACAATTTGTATTAATGTTTTCCTTTCTGTTTTTCAAAATATAAAAATAAAATCCTGCGATCAATAAGGATTTCGGTTTTTTCTTATTTCGTAGCAATTTGCATAAAGGAGAAAAAAATAGGAAGAAATTGTTCTATCTTCCGCACATAACCGGATCTGCCTTCAGGAGGGAGGTTATTTTTCCCAGTTTTCAATCTCACTTTTTAAAATACTGTAAACATTCAAATCTGCATATTTACCTGACGTCAACCATTCTCCTTCACGCTCTATCCCCTCAAAGATAAAATTAAGTCGCTGCGGGATGGCATTACTG
>JAEXFF010000157.1 GCA_023400335.1 Bacteroidota bacterium | reverse complement strand
AAAGAGATAAAAAATGTTGTAGTTTTGCCGGAGGTTCAAATTTTATTTTATATGAATGCAATTATAATTACGATTGGAGATGAAATATTATTAGGGCAGATATTGGATACAAATTCCCGTTATATTGCGGAGCATCTGGCCGGAATAGGGGCAGAGGTAAAAGAGATGCTTACCGTAGGGGATAAACAGGATGAAATATACCGTACTGTGGATTATGCAATGGGGGAGGCTGAGCTCGTTATCGTAACGGGGGGACTGGGTCCGACAAAAGACGATATGACCAAAAAAGTACTGGCAGAATATTTTGGTTCCAAATTAGTGTTGAATTCTCAAGCGATGGGTTGGTTAGAGGAGTTATTGAGAGGGAGAGGAATTGCATTGAATGAAAATAACAGAAATCAGGCTGTTTTACCTGATAATTGCCGGATATTAAAGAACGAGAAAGGGACGGCTTGCGGAATGTGGTTTGAAAGAGGATGGAAATCCCTGATTTCTTTGCCGGGGGTTCCTTTTGAAATGGAACATTTAATGGAAAGTGCGGTATTGCCGGAATTGAAAAAGCGTTATCCGAATCTGCAATTGGAATACCGGATGCTAAAGGTATACGATATTCCGGAATCCGAATTAGCTGAACGTTTGGACAAATGGGAAGATTCTTTACCCGAAGGTCTGGGATTGGCATATTTACCTTCTCCGGGCTTGGTAAAATTGCGCCTTACAGCGAAAGGCAAAGCTGTTTTTAAATTGGAAGAATATTATACGACTTTAAAAGCGGAATTGTCAGGGCTGCATTATATGGAGGGGGAAGGAAAGACCGTCGAAAAACAGTTTGGGGAATTATGTCTTCGTAAACAGATAAGTGTCGTTACTGCTGAAAGTTGTACGGGGGGATATATAGCTCATCTTATTACCTCTGTGCCCGGGAGTTCTGCTTATTTTAAAGGAAGCGTAGTGGCCTATGCCAATGAGGTAAAAGAGGATGTATTAGGCGTACGGGCTACGGATATAAAAGAGTGGGGAGCTGTGAGTGAAACTGTGGTGTGTCAGATGGCAGAGGGAGTAAGGCAGCTTATGCAAGCCGACTATGCTGTGGCGACTTCCGGTGTTGCCGGGCCGGATGGGGGAACAGCCGAAAAACCGGTTGGTACGGTTTGGATAGCAGTAGCTACTCCTCAAAAGACAATTGCCCGAAAATTTATCTTTTCTTTTACCCGCGAACGGAATATTGCCAAAGCTGCTGTAAAAGCTTTGGAAATGTTAATGGAGAATATCGAATAAAAAACTCTGGGAAACAGGAAGCAGTAGATCAGGGATCGGATTTTCACTGATCAGGGATGAATGCCGCCTTATAAAATCTGGTATCGGAATTTTTAACTGTCGAAGCGTTAGTTGTTTCCGGCAGAGGTTTCATCCGTAATCAGCAAAAACAGTTCATCTGAAAATATTTATTTAATTTCTTCGTAATCGGCGTCTTCAATGATTTCTCCGCCCATTTTGTGTTGTTGTTCTGTAGCCTGTGCTTTTTTACGCAGTTTATTGATCCGGTATTGACTGATCAGATCTGTGATTCCATAAAATATGGCTGTGGCTCCTAAAATAATAATGACATATTCTGCACTGCCCCAGGGTTTGAAAATGACGATCAGTCCGGCTAACAGAATGATAATCGGATAAAAGTAATTTACGGCTGAAATCGGACCGAATTGACGGGCGGCAGAAAGGGTGGCCAATTGGGCAATGGCCGCCAGAATCAGAATACAGCCTAAGATTACCATTAATACCGTGGTAAAGAAAAGGGGGATAGATACCAACAATATACCTAAAATAATACTTCCGATACCGTTTAATGAAAGAAGGCCGTCTGTACGCTGAGCCGCTTGTTGTTGGCGGTAAGAAGTGATAAAGGCCATGATACCGGTCAATAGAAACAGTGCCCCGATTACAATGACAATTGATTTTAAAGCTACATCTGGCCATATAATCAGAATTACACCAATGATGATCGATATCAAAGCACGGTATACTGCATTTCTGTAAGTTGTTTTACTGTAAATAATTTTCATATCTTTTTCTATAAACTTTCATTCAAATTAATTTAACGAAAGTAACTAATTTTTGTTAGACTATTGCAATTTCTGAATGAAAAGCTTTGAAATGATGCAGAATAATCTTTCAGTATTCTTTTGTTAATAATATTTTTTATTTAAATATACTGAAGGAGTTTGAAAATTGGAAGAAAAAGAATAAAGATTAACTTTGTACAATAAATATGGGGTAAGGATTAAAAACCGATGAGGAGATTCTTTTTACATATAGTTTTCTGTGTGTGTGGCTTATGGCTTATAAATCCGGCGTACGCTAATGAAAAGCGAAAACTGGTTGTGACGGAAAACGTCTTACCTGAAAAAATCATTCTTGCTTTTCGGAATAGTCTGGGTTTTGCTTCTTTACCCGAAGAAATGGAACGGCAGATAAATGTGGACAGTCTGCTGTCTGTTTTGGAAATAGAAAAGCGCTACGATTCTTATTTTAAATTGAGAAGAATTGCTATTAAATCGAAGGCTTTGCGGGGAGAAACCCGGGTGGCCATAGCGGAGAGCGACCGGATGTATTCGAAAGCAAAGGCATTAAATGATTCTTTAGGACAGGCGCTGGCTTTAAATGTTATCGGAGAGGTGTACGCTTTGACGAGGAGGGACAAAGAGGCGGGAGATGCTTATAAAAAAGCTCTGGAACTTTTTGGTTCTTTAAAGATGGATGAAGTGCTGGTAAAGATATTATTAATAGAACTTGCTGAATACCACCTTCGCATGGATGAACCGGAGAAAGCAGAACAATATATGGAACGTCTGAATAAGATGCCTCTTACGGCTTCTTCGGAAACGGAACAGACGATCCGGTATATCTTTAATGCTTACTGTAAAATATTCAGGAAAGATACTTTAGCAACCCGTCAATATTTAGATAAGGCAGCTGCTTTGTCTGCTACTATGCAACCGGCTGTCTTACGGCATTTCTTTATCGTTCAGGCAATGTATTTAGCTGAAACGGGCAGACCGGAAGAAGCTTTGGAAATGTACGAACGTTTTTTTAAAACCAAAGATGCCTATATTAATCACGCTTTGCATGTAATTGCCATGAAAAATAAGGCGTCATTGTATTGGGAGATGGGACGTAAAGAGGAAGCTTACAAGCAGTATAATGCTATTTATGCTTACATAAAATCATCTTTCGAAAAGAATTATCCCAAGGAGATCGACCAGCTGACAACTCGTTTTCAGGCCGAACAATTGACTTATCAGAATGAAAGGAACAGGCATTTATCCATGCGTTATTATACGGTCGGAATTATATTGTGCGTAGTGTTATTACTGGTTTTTTCTTTTCTGAGTTGGAAGAAAATATTCCGGTTGAGGCAATCAAAGCTGAATCTGGAAGCAATGAAATGGAAAGCGGAAAAGGCCATTAAAAGGAAGAATCTGTTTTTGTCGAATATGAGCCATGAAGTGCGTACTCCTTTAAATGCAATTGTCGGGTTTTCGAGTTTATTGGCTTCGGAGGATATGGAACTGGACGATGAATCTCTTCCGGAGTATTGTGAAATAATCAAGGTAAATTCTCAGCAGCTCTTGAATTTGGTAAATGATATCCTGGATTTTTCAGATTTTGAAGGAGAAAATATAAAGTTTACTATCCGGGAATGCGACGCCGTGAAAATCTGTAGAGAAGTAGTAGAAACCATACGGGCTTCCTATCAAATGTGTGTGGAATTGCAATTTGTGACAGAATTGTCCGCATTAGTCATTGATACAGATGATGCCCGGCTCAGGCAGGTTCTGATTAATTTACTGGTTAATGCTACAAAATTTACGAAAGAGGGCTCCATTGTCCTGAAGCTGGAGGTGAGTCCGGAAGACAGCGGTATGGCTCTTTTTTCGGTGACGGACACAGGTTGTGGTATTCCTCTTGAAAAGCAAAAATTGATTTTTGAGCGTTTTGAAAAACTAAATGATTTTGTACAGGGAAGCGGACTGGGACTTTCCATTTGTCAGTTGATTGTAAAACATATAAAGGGCAGGCTTTGGGTAGATCCGGATTACACTCAGGGAGCGCGTTTTTATTTTACACATCCTTTTAAATACAAGTCTTCTATATAAGCATTGCGAATGAAAAAGGTTCTCTTACTGATTTATATTTCTATTATGCCTCTTGTTTTGCTGTTTGCAGAAGAGAGGAAAGAGGACATGCATTATCGGGATAGTATTCTGGAGGTCGTGGATTTATTGCCTGCAGACAGTGCCCGTTTGACTTATTTGGAAAGGGTGGCTTACTGTCACCAATATCCACCTTTGGATCAGATTTTTGCCGTTGCTCTATGGGAAGAAAGTATCCGTCAGGGAAATATTCATTATGAAAATCTGGGAGCCTATTATATAGCGGCTTGTTTTGATAAACGGCATGATCCGGACAGTTTGTCGTATTGGGTGGATAAATTGGAAGAATTGGTGCCTCAGGTGGGTACTTACGATTATTATCTGGAGCAAAAGGCTGCCTTTAGCCGGGCACAGGCCTCCAAGCGGAAGATAGAGAAAGCTGTTTTTACGGCTAAGAATGTTTTGGAGGATGCAAAACGTTATCATAGCCATAACGGGGAGATTGCGGCATATAACAGTTTGGCCTGTGCCTATTCAGTTTCGAGTCGTCCCCAGGAAGCCTTGAAAATGTTATTCGAAGCCCATAAGCGTTTTACGGAACAGACAAAAATGAGTTTGCGGGTAGATGTATTGTCCCGGATCGCGGGAATATATGGGAATATTGGAAAGGATAGTTTAAAGATGCCCTATTTACAAGAAATGACAGACGCTTTACAAGAGGCGATGACGAAAGAACCGGAAGCAGAGAAAAATTGGACCAATATGGCTATTGATTGTCAGGTAAAATACATTATGCATTTTTTGAACCGCTCTGATTTCCGGGAGGCCCAGAAGCATATTGAAAGGGCAAAAGCACTTTTAGCTCCTCATGTGGATCCTGTTTTTTGGTTGAATGTACAGCTGATGCAATTGCAATATTTTTACAGGACCAAAGAATATGATAAAAGTATTGCTTTAGTAGATGAGGTAACTCCCATTGTCTTGAAAAATTATGTGGCTACTTTCGGGATGCTGATAAGTTATAAAGCTAGGATTCAGCGGGAGAAGGGGGATATAGACGGAGCGGTTACCACACTCCGTTACCTGGTTCACGCACAGGATTCTTTAAATAATGCTTTTTCTGCCAGCCAGTTGGAGCAGGTAAAAGAGGTTTACCATATAGACGAACTGCTACTGGAAAAACAGAAGATCAGCAATATGAATCTGATCCGGATATTGAGTATTTCGGCAATTCTTTTTGTCTTAATTTTTCTCTTTTACATTTATACCCGTTCTCTTTCCCGGAGAATTGTACAGTCGGAGAAAGCGGCTGCGGAAGCTACTGCCCGTTCGGAGTCTAATAACCGGGCTAAAGAACGGCTGCGCACGGAAATCAGTCATGATATTCGGATTTCCTTGAATGCTGTTGTCGGATTTTCAGAACTATTAATGGAACCGGATAGTTGCCCCGATAAAGAAAGTAAATTAGAATACGGGAAAATTATACAGGAAAATGCAGAGCAATTACTGGACTATGTAAACAATATCCTGGAACTTTCCCGTTTAGAGTCTGGTAAGATCACGTATAAAGAGGAAAATTGCGACCTCCTGGAGATGTGCAGGGAGGCTATGGAGATGGCGTTGCAATATGAGAAGAATATAGTTAAACCCTCTTTGCAGACTACGATTGACGATTTATCGATAACGACGGACCGGAGAAGTTTTATCGCTTTGCTTCGGAGTTTTCTTGTTTTTAAGAGTGAAAATAATCCGGGAATTTTTCAGACGGTGATCCATATCGGGCAAAATGAAGCCGGAACAATGCTCTTATTCCGTGTGGTGAACACGCCTTTGGCCAAGGAATTCCAGGGGAACAGGACGACTTTGGTCCGTAACGAGATCAACGCCCATCTGATCCATTATTTTGGGGGTACCTATGAGGTTTGTCCGCCTCATACAGAAGCTTTTACTATACTTTTTACTTATCCTGTTTTTAAAGAGGATAAAGATAAAAAGTAACAAAAAAGCCGCCAAAATTGTTTTGACGGCTTCGGGAAGTTAAAATGGAATTATTATTTGATCAGGTCTACACTTCTTTTTACAAATTTGTTAAGTGCTTCTCCTTTAAGAAGTCCGTTTGCTAAAAGTGCCAGGTCAATCAATTGTCCTACAATTTTGTTTTCTTTGCCGTATTCTTGCAACAAAGTTTCTTTTTGTTGACGCATATTGTCAATTTTTTCGTTATATTCTTTCAGCCGGTCTTTGTCGACCTGGGGGATCTCATCTTCTTTTTTATCCTTATTCAGCTCATTTAGTTCTGTCTTTTTCCCTTCCATTTCCTTGATTTCGAAATTGAGGGGTTCCAGTTTGGCATTCATGGATTTCTTTTCGTCAGCGAGTACATCCTTTACCAATTTATGGTCTGTATTGACGACAAGCGTATATTGATCTCCCATTGCTCCGTAAAAACCCATACCCGGATTTAAAGCAGCCATTTCTTTCATACGGCGCATAAATTCTGAGCGGGTAACCACTACTGGATCACTGTCTTCCCCTAAGGCTTCGAAGTTAACTAAGAACATACCGTTCTCTTTGGGTAATTG
>JAEXFF010000080.1 GCA_023400335.1 Bacteroidota bacterium | reverse complement strand
CAGCGAAGGTGCAACCTTATACGTGACTGCTTCCCCTTGTATAGAATGTGCGAAACTCATTATACAGGCCGGGATTTGCCGGGTGGTATATTCAGAACTTTATCATTGTGCAGATGGGATTCAATTATTGCAGCAAGCAGGTATAACTGTTGATTTAATTGAAATGGAATAAATTTAATTGTAAAATAATAAAACAAAAATGTATAAAAACAATTGGAAGGTGATTTTAATGCCTTTGATCTTGGCATTGGCGATTGTGGTGGGAATGTTTGTAAATTCTCTTTTCATGAAAAAAGATTTCCGGGAAAGGCAGGAATTGTTTTTACCGGTACAAGGGAGCAAACTGGATATGGTATTGAATATGGTTGAGCATTCTTATGTGGATACCGTTGATATTCAAAAAATAGAAGAAAATGCTATTAGTGAAATTATAAAGGATCTGGATCCGCATACTGTCTATATTCCTGTAAAAGAAATGGAAAAAGTCAATGAAGATATGGTGGGGAATTTTGGAGGTATCGGAGTACAGTTTTATAAATACAGGGATACTGTTACTGTGATAAAAGTAGTACCGGGCGGACCTTCTCAGGATGCTGGCTTGGAGGACGGGGACCGTATTATCAAAGTTAACGACAGTCTTGTGGCAGGAGTGAAAATGGACGATCAGAAAATTATGGGAATGATGCGGGGACAAATTGGGACAGATGTTGAAGTGACCATTGTGAGAAGGGGGGAAAAAGCTCCTCTCGTTAAGAAAATTACCCGGGGGAGTATTCCGATAAAAAGTGTGGATGTCGCTTATATGGCTAATGATACGACAGGATATGTGAAAGTGAATACTTTTGCGATGAATACTTACGATGAGTTTATGGCAGCGCTTCAACAACTGGAAGGAGAAGGGATGAAAAAACTGATTGTGGATTTGCGGGGAAATGTCGGAGGAATATTGCCTATAGCATTAAAGATGGTCAATGAATTCCTAGAGAACCAGAAGTTGATCTTGTATACACAAGGGAAAGCATCTCCCCGTTCTGATTATTTCTCAAATGGGAAAGGCAAGTATAAAAATCTGCCTTTGATCGTTATGATCGATGAAAACAGTGCTTCTGCCAGTGAGATTTTTGCCGGAGCTATTCAGGATAACGACAGGGGAAAAATAGTGGGGCGCCGTTCTTTTGGGAAAGGATTAGTACAGGAGCAGCGTATGCTGCCGGATGGTTCGGCTTTACGGCTTACGGTAGCCCGGTATTACATTCCTTCAGGACGTTCTATACAACGGCCTTATGATAAAGGGAAAAAAGAATATTATGACGATTATTACAACCGTATTCTTCACGGAGAGTTGGAAGTAAAAGACAGTATACATTTCGATCCCAATCTAAAATATCATACGGTAGGAGGCCGGGTTGTATATGGCGGTGGCGGGATTATGCCGGATGTATTTGTTCCTGCAGATACAAGCGGTTTCTCAAAATATTTGGTCGATTTACGTCGTACCATGTTATTGTATGACTATACTTTCGATTTTATGGATAGACATAGGGAAGAGATGAAAAACTTGAAAGATTATAAGGCCATATTAGCTTATCTGAAAAACTTCGATTTAGTAGAGGAAATGGCTGATTATGCTGAAAAACATGGTTTGAAAAAAGATCGGAAGGGCATCCGGGATTCTTATGAGATCATTCGTGTCAATCTGGAAGCCTATATTGCCCGGGATGTTTTAGACAATGAAGGTTTGTACCCTGTTATAGGAAGGATTGATTCTACTTTACAGAAAGCACTTCAGGAATAATACATACATAATTAAAGAACCGGGAAATTAAATTTGTTTTATTTAAACGATTTAATTTCCCGGTTTTTATAAATTCAGAATTCAAAATGGCTTTCCTCCTACAGAGGGAAAATTATCGAACCTCCTTAAGCTTCGGAAAAATTTATTGCTGAAGGAGCTGATCAATGACCTGAACCATTTGCTGGAATTCTTCCGGATCGTACAAGCGGGTTAAATAAACGATTTTGCCGTTTTTGTCAATAATAATATTCCGGGTAACACCGGCATTCTTTTCTGCATAGGTATAAAAAGATTTCCCTGCCGGATCCAGAGTAAGCGGATATGTTATTTTAATATCCTGAGCGAATTTGATGGTTTTTTCCCGGTTTTCTTTAAGGTCTATGCCAATCAATGCAAAATGAGGATTGTTTTTATGTTTTTGCCATATATCTTTTTCAATAAAAGGCATTTCTTTCCGGCACACACCGCACCAGCTGGCCGTGAATTGAAGCATTACTACTTTTCCCCGGAAATCGGATAATTTTTTTACGGTACCGTCCGTATACCGGATTTCGATATCAGGAGCCATATCCCCCGTTTTTACCAGATAACCACGGTCGTCGCTCTGTGCTTTTAAGCCGGAACAAAGGATAGTAAAAGCTAAAAGAAACATTACATTTTTCATATTCGGAGTATTTAAAAGATCTGAAATTTATTTTCGTTGCTAAGTTAAGATTTGTTTTGCGAGTAACAATACAATTTTCTTTTATAGAAATATTTTACGCTCTGTGATCAGGCTGTATAAATGTTTTATCTTAATGGACTTGTTTTCTCATATACAATTTGCTGTCCGGAATATTTTTTATTTTACTTTTGTTTTATGGAAAAAAAATATGAGATTCATTTTGCTCCCTTACAGGGGTATACGGACTGGATTTACCGGAATACTTTTGCCCGTTTTTTTAAAGGAATAGATGTTTATTATACTCCCTTTATGCGTGTGGAGAAAGGAAATACTTTCCGTAACAGGGATATGCGGGATGTAGATCCCGTCAATAATAAAGTCCAGGATTTGATCCCTCAAATATTACCGGGTTCTCCCGAAGAATTGAAGCATTTTATTTTTTTCCTTCTCGCAAAAGGATATTCCAGGGCAGATATTAATTTAGGGTGTCCTTTCCCTTTGATTGCCGGACAGAAAAAAGGAGCAGGTATGTTGCCTTATCCGGATAGAGTAGGAGCTGTGTTGGAAACGGTAACGGAATTTCCGGAAGTCCGTTTTTCTGTAAAAATGCGTTTGGGCTGGGCGGATAAACAGGAATGTTTGAATTTGGTATCTATTTTGAACAATTGTCCTCTCGTTCATATTACTCTTCATGCACGTACAGGGAAACAGCAATATAAAGGAGAACCTGATCTGAAAATGTTTGAGCGTTTTTATCAGGAATGTGAGCATCCTTTATTGTATAACGGAGATCTGAATACTGTACCTCAAATACAGGAAACCTTGCAAAAATTTCCTCTCTTAAAGGGAGTTATGTTGGGACGCGGTTTGTTAGCTGATCCTGCTTTAGCAGAAAATTATGTGTACAATAGCCCGGAGGATCCTGTTGTCGCTACCCGGAATAAAGATTTTATAGAGGCACTTTTTGTGGCTTACCGGGATTATCTGAAGGATGAGAGATTATTGTTACAAAAAATGAAATCCTATTGGGAATATTTTTTGCCGGGGACCGATTATAAATTGAGAAAAAAATTGCAGAAGGCAAAGAGAATTGATGATTATCAGGAGATATTGAATTTGATTTTTTAGATTTAATCCCTATTTCCTTTTTTATATTCTTCCGGGAAAAGATTGTTTTTCGCTGTAGGTACGAAGAATAGTATACTGCCGGTTC
This sequence comes from Bacteroidota bacterium, assembly GCA_023400335.1. Taxonomy (GTDB): domain Bacteria; phylum Bacteroidota; class Bacteroidia; order Bacteroidales; family Marinifilaceae; genus Culturomica. The sequence continues at coordinate 309 of JAEXFF010000080.1, read as the reverse complement.
CGATTACTCCTAAAGCAAATAAAAGAATCCGCATATGCCAGTTTTCAAAAAAGATAAATGCAGAAATATTAATCATCGTCCACATACAAAGTATAGAAATCCATTTGGAAGTCAGGCTTATTCCCTTTTTAGATTCGTAATGCCGGATATATCTACCCAACCACCTGGAACGATGCAGCCGGTCATGTAATTTTCGGGAACTTTTGTAAAATAACCAGGAACTCAATAACAAAAAAGGAGTAGTGGGCAAACCCGGAATAAATATCCCGATAATGCCTAAAATAATAGAGAGTATACCTAGAGTAATAT
>JAEXFF010000334.1 GCA_023400335.1 Bacteroidota bacterium | reverse complement strand
GGGTTATATCTTCTCCCCAGATTTTCACGACCTGAGCCAACCGTCCATTCACGATCGCCAGTTCATCGTTTCCGACTCCCTGAGCTTTCAGCGAACAAGTTGCTTTTGTGATCTGAGTGATCTTTGTATAAACTTTTTGAAAAGCTGTTGTCATAGTATTTAATTTGAAAACTTAAAAATTGTCCATGTTATCCATTTCCAATTCCTAAATCATTAAAATTCTCATTTCTTTCTCTCTTTGATGATATCCAGTACTTCGGCTTCGTATTTTTTAAACGATTCAGATTGGAACTCGGAATAATTCATCTGTTTAAATCCATTAATCAAACGTTTAAAGTAGGGATTTACTTCTTCAAAAGATTCAAAATTGAAATCCGAACGCGTCACATCCAGCACCATATGCAGCATATATTGCTGGCGCTCCATAGAAGTTGAACCATCGATATTATCAAAAGCATCCTGCTGTAAGATCACAAAGTCGATTAATTCTGATTTCCAGAAAATCACATGATAATCCAAAGGTACGCCATCGTCTCCCAAAATATCAATCTGTTCAGCAGTCTCACGGCCTCTCACCAACATATTACGGGCCTCATTTACATCACTGATCCAGTCCCCTGAAATATTTTTCTCCGCATATTCGATAAATTCGGGATATTCCAAATATTTTGAATAGGATTCGAGGGTATCAATTGCAGGATAACGTTTTGAATCGGCCCGATTCTGAGAAAGGGCGTAAAAACAACGAGCCACTTTTTTAGTAGATTCTGTTACCGGTTCTTTCAGGTTACCTCCAGCGGGAGATACCGTCCCGATAAAAGTAACAGAACCCGTTTTTCCATTTTTCAGATACACCATTCCGGCACGGGAATAGAAATTGGAAATAATAGCCGACAAGTCCATCGGGAACGCATCCGGTCCGGGTAGTTCTTCCATACGGTTGGACATTTCCCGCAATGCCTGAGCCCAGCGGGAAGTAGAGTCGGCCAATAACAACACCTTCATCCCCATCGTCCGGTAATATTCCCCAATCGTCATGGCCGTATATACGGAAGCTTCACGGGCCGCAACCGGCATATTGGAAGTATTGGCAATAATTGTCGTCCGCTCATATAATTTACGTCCGGAACGCGGGTCTTCCAGTTCCGGGAACTCGGTAAAAATTTCGACCACCTCATTAGCACGTTCACCGCAAGCAGCCATAATAATTACATCTGCATCTGCAAAACGGGCCAATGCATGCTGTAACACGGTTTTTCCGGTACCGAACGGACCGGGAATAAAACCGGTTCCGCCTTCCAGCATCGGATTCATCGTATCGATCACCCGTACCCCGGTCTCCATCTGCCGTGAAGGACGGGGCTTATCCATATAAGCCCGGATAGCCACTTTCACAGGCCATTTCTGGGTCATAGTAATATTGTATTCCTGCCCTGCACTATCTTTCAGCACGGCAATCGTATCTTTTATAGTATATTCTCCCTCCGGAGCTACTGAGACGACTGTATACTCCCCTCCCATTTTAAAAGGAACCATAATCTTATGATCCAGCCAATTCTCCTTCACATTCCCTAGCCAATCGGCCGCACTTACCAGATCCCCAGGCTGGGCAAGCGGAGTAAAACTCCATTTTTTATCGTCTTCCAACGGATTCGTATATTCCCCCCGTTTCAAGAAAACTCCTGTCATCTTGTCGAGGTCATTTTGCAAACCGTCGAAATTCTTCGACAGCAAACCAGGACCCAATGTCACTTCCAGCATGTGGTTTTCAAACTCAACCGGCATACCGGGTTTTAAGCCACGGGTACTTTCAAATACCTGTACATAAGCTATATCCCCCACAACCTTTATCACCTCTGCCATCAAACGCTCTTCACCCAGTTGAATAAAACAAATTTCATTCTGGGATACAGGGCCTTCGACCTTTACCAAAACCAGGTTAGAGATTATACTATGAACTTTTCCTTGCGTTTTATTCATTTTATAATTGTAAATTTTAGATTTTAATCACTTTCCGATTATAAATTGTTCGTCAAATTCAAAACTTTTCCGGAATTTCTCTACCAGTTCCATAAAAACTTTCCGTCCGGATTCCGAACTCATCCGGCTCCATCTCTGTACGATCATCAGTTTCAACATAAAACTGATTACCTTTTCAATGGAAAAATATTCAAAAATTACAGCCTCGTCCAGGAAATCCCAAATCAGCAAGTCTAACCCTCTCTCCCGTTCCACCAAATGATCGTTCTCCAAAAGAGAAATGACCTTTTCCACATAAGGATAGTCCATCGATAATCCAAAATCTTTGGAATTAGAGGTACGAAGGGCAACTGCAAATTCATTTTCCCCTATGACTTCCCTACTGATATCCCGGCCGTACTTCCTGCTATTATAAGCTGCAATCAGGTTTCTCATATTCATGGAAAATTCAGCATATTCCCGGACCAGCTTATTCTCAGAATGCATCATATAATCATAATACATCCAACTTAAAACATTTTCAGGAACGACATCGTACTTCAAATGCTCTTCCTTAAAATCTGCAATAAATTCCCGTAAATAAAGCGGTAAGGCAGCAGAAGGCTCTTGTACTTCTTCTTCCAGTTGTTTTAAGGGATATACAGTCTGTAAGGCCGGATCCGGTTCCTGCTTATTCAATAAACGCAAAACCTGCGCATTATCATTCGGGAGGAAAAATAAATCCAATAGTTCAGCATCCTTGCCCGAGATATACTCTTTTGCTTCATCCCGGAATTCCTGAACCGTCAAGGGCAATTTCCGTTCATCCCACGAAATCTCCGGCAAACTGGCGACTAAAGTATAATAATCTTTTTCAAATGCCATATTTTCAGTTTTTGACTTTAGATACGGAAACATTCCCAATATAAATGGAATACTCCATTCCTATCCGAATGTCAACCAACAGTTTGTTTATTTGTATAATAAACTCTTTGTAAAACTCCTCATATAC
>JAEXFF010000296.1 GCA_023400335.1 Bacteroidota bacterium | reverse complement strand
CTGGTATTCCTCTTATTTGTCCAAGGCGGACAAAGTATGCTTTATACGCTTGGAAAAACCAAAGGAGAACGCGATTTGCTGGTCAATAGCCTGGGAAATAAATGGGAACTCACTTTTACGACTTTGGTCGTCTTTGGAGGCGCTTTTTTTGCCAGTTTTCCTTTATTCTATTCCACCAGTTTCGGAGGAGCTTATGGGGTATGGATGTTGATCCTTTTTTGCTTTGTATTTCAGGCCGTATCCTTCGAATACCGGAGTAAACCCCGTAATTTTTTAGGAAGCCGTACTTACGAAGTGTTTTTGATGATCAACGGTTATGCAGGCCCGCTCTTGCTCGGAGCCGCCGTAGCTACTTTTTTCACCGGTTCTCCTTTCCGCCTCAGTCCACTGCACCAAGTAGAATGGCTTACTCCCTGGAGAGGCCTGGACGCTCTTTTTGTTTTTACCAATTATCTACTGGCATTTGCTGTCTTTTTCCTGGCACGGACAATGGCTTGCCTCTATTTTATAACCAATCTGGACGATGCCAACATTCAGGAAAGATGTCATAAACAATTGTGGTATAATATGATTCCTTTTCTGATTACTTTCCTTTTGTTTCTCGCTTTTATATTCACAGGAGAAGGATATGGAATCCTCCAGAACGGTAACGTAGGACTGGTCCCTTATAAATATTTTTATAATCTGCTCGAAATGCCTGTAAATACCTTTATTTTCATTATCGGAGTAATAGGAGTACTTATCGGCATTTTTAAAACACTGGCTTGCCCCCAATGGAAAAAAGGGATATGGTTTGCAGCCCCGGGAACAATATTAACAGTTATTTCTCTTTTTATTATAGCAGGTTTTAATAATACGGCTTTTTATCCTTCTAATGCAGATCCGGCTTCTTCTTTGACAATTTACAATGCCTCTTCTTCTGAATACACCCTGAAGGCTATGTCTTATGTCTCCCTGATTATTCCCATTATTATCCTCTATATCTGGTATGTATGGCGGGCAATGACCCGTAAACCAATGAATATTCAGGAAGTTAACGACTCAGAACACAAATATTGAAACTCTCTAACGATAAAAAAGCGGCTGGTTTCAGCCGCTTTTTTTCATTTTTTCCTCACCGGAGCCAGTACAAAATCAAATGTATAATTATCATAAGGCAATAGATAAGGAGGCAAAGGCCAGGCGCCCCAACTATTAATACACCCTAAACCCATCTGCCGGAGATCAAAAGAAACGGCTGTCAGTTTCCGGGGTTCCAATTCCCCGGAATGCCTCTGATCTTTATGAAATCCGTCATCTAAATCTTCCTGCAAAAAATTCAAAGCAGAAGCAGAGAAAGGCTTATCGGAACGAATCATAAGTCCCCTTCCGTCTATATCCAAAACCTTCCACCAGCGAATATCCGACTTTGTCCCGGACTCTTGCGGGCGGATATAAGGATAGTACTGATCTTTTACCAATTGACGATAACGTCCGATATGCTGGGAATATTTACGGTCCGCATAGTTTTCTACCGGCCCTCTTCCATAATAATCGATACGATCGAAATGCTGCGGCATCACCAGCTGCATTCCATAACGGAACAAATACGGCATTTTTTCCTTTGTTTTATCTACGCTCATTTCCTCTTTCACTTTTATTTCTCCCGCAACATTCATTTCGTAAGTCATCGTCAAAGAAGCCGACATATCAGGCATATCGTAGACAACAGTCACCACAGCATTTTTTCCTTTTGCTTCGGCTTTCATTTCCTGTTTCTTCATCTCCGGTTTTTTCCAATCTGCAAATTTACGGTGCAGATTGGCCCCCATATCGTTATCAGTAGGAGCCCTCCAAAAATTAGGACATAAAGCAAAACCAGGTTCCAACATTTCCAATCCATTTAAAGAAATGCTTTCCAGCCAACCTGAGTTTTTATTAAATATAACCGTCACTTCTTCTCCCTCCAATACAAGATGGACGATATCTTCATATATGCTTACATTCGTCTTCCCTTCTTCAATAGCTGCACTGAAAGCATCGTATTCCTTTATCGGCAACTGTTCCCTGGCAACTATATAACCCGCTTCCAGTAATTGTTTGCTCCTTTTCAGTTTATAATTTACATTTAATAATAATTCCTGCCCCTCTGGCAAATCCGATTCTTCATACCCCAGGCTCACTACTTTGGCCTCCTGCGGCTCCACTTCCAGATTGTCGACAGTTCCCTGACGGATAACAACTCCATCTTCCACCAATTGCCATTCCAGGTAATAATCAGATAAATCCGTAAAGAAATTTTCATTGTATATTTTCACTTCTCCTTTCCGGATATCTACGGGCGTAGTCCATATGGACTGATATACCTTTTGTACTTCATACATATGAGGATTAGGTACACGGTCGGGACTTATCAATCCGTTGCAATTGAAATTATTGTCTGAAGCATCGTAAGAGTTATAATCTCCTCCGTAAGCATAAATCATTTTTCCCTCTTTGGTATAAGCCCGAAAAGCCTGATCCACAAAATCCCAGATAAAACCACCTTGTAATTTCGGATATTGACGGATTAAATCCCAATATTCTTTGAATCCTCCCTGGGAATTTCCCATGGCATGAGCATATTCACACTGAATTAAAGGGCGATATTGCTGCGTATCCCTGGCATAATTTTCCATCCATTCCAAATCGGCATACATCGGACATACGATATCCGTATGCGGTTTTCTGCCGGCTCGTTCATATTGCACCGCCCGGCTATTATCCCTTTCTTTAATCCATTTATAGCAAGCTTCGAAATTAGGACCGTCTCCGGCTTCATTTCCTAAAGACCAAAAGATAATGGAAGGATGATTTTTAAAGTTTTCTACCATTCTTTGATTTCTCTCCAAATGAGCTAATGCATAAGAAGGATTTTTAGCCAAAGTCTTTTCACCATATCCCATTCCGTGGGACTCTATATTGGCTTCACAAACGACATAAATTCCATATTCATCACACAATTCATACCAAAGGGGAGAATCCGGATAATGACAAGTCCTTACCGCATTGAGATTATTTTCCTTCATAATGCGAATATCCTCTATCATCCGGTCTTTTGTCACCCAATAACCGCTTAAAGGATCCATTTCATGCCGGTCAGCTCCTTTAAATAAAACGGGTTTCCCATTTATCAGAATTTGTCCGGCTTCCCGGTCTAACTCAATTTTACGGAATCCAACTTTCTGCGGGATAACTTCCAGGACTTTCCCGGACCGGTCTTTTAAAACAGTATTCAAGGTATAAAGTACAGGAGTCTCTGCCGTCCATTTTAAAGGCTCACTCACACGAACGACGGCATTTATCTGTCCTTTGCTATCGGGACGGCCTTTTACCTGTTCCAGTTGTTTTCCCTGAGGATCATATAAGTCGAAGTCCACTTCAAGCGGGGCCTTCCGGTTCAAAGTTGCAGTAATATTCAATTGCCCGTCCTTATAAGCTGCATCCAAATCCGGCACAATAAATAAATCTTCAATATGAACAGGATTACGGGCATATAAATAAACCTCCCGGCCGATTCCGGACAGACGCCAAAAATCCTGGTCCTCCAAATAACTCCCATCACACCAGCGATAAACTTGCATCGCAATCAAATTTTCCCCCGGCTTCAGATATTTCGTAATATCAAACTCTGCTGCCATTTTACTGTCTTCACTGTATCCTACAAATTGCCCGTTTACCCATACATATAAATTAGAAGTAGCAGACCCGACATGCAAATATACCTGTTGCCCCTTCCAGTCAGAAGGGAAGACGAGCGTTTTCCGATAAGAACCGACATGATTATTTTTAGTTTCTACCATTGGAGGATTTGGACGAAATTGATTGGACCAGGCATAGCCCGCATTCCTGTATATCGGATCTCCATGTCCGTTTAATTCCCATAAACCAGGAACCGGAAAATCCTCCCAATTTTTGTCTTCGAAATCCGTTTTGTAAAAATTCACTGGCCGGTCAGTCAGATCTTTTACCCAGTTAAATTTCCACTTGCCATTCAAAGACATAAAATTAGATGCCTTTTCCTTCACACCAGCAACAGCACATTTTACACAAGGATATGCAAAATAAGCAGTTCGGGCAGGAACCCGGTTGATCGCATTTACTTCCGGATCAAGCCACTCTTTTTTCTGTGCAAACGTTGTCAATGATAGAATCAGACACAGACCTAAAAATAATTTTTTCATACACAGTTTATTTTAATACAAATTGAAATTAAATTTTAACAAAAGTAATAAATATTACCTTTTTTCAGGAGGAATTATAATTCAAAAGGTAGAATAAATCCGTCTATTTTCAAATTCCGCTATTCTTCCGGGGAAGCAGCAATCTTTTCTTTAAAAGTAATGTAAATTAAAAACAGCGAAATTAAAAATATTCAAAAGTTGAATGTATTTTACCTTTAGTGACGGAAATATATAAATGCTTCTTCCGCTCCTACAGAATTCCTCCAAGGAACACTAATCCCAAAGGAGTTTTTGCCCCTTTTGCTTTTTATCATAAATATTTCCGTTAACCTCTTTACTCCATATAGCTGCTATTGTCCCAACAATGGGTACAAAGCTGTTCTTTGGGCAATCCGATAGCTTTAACCAGATCATCCAGACGCTGGAATTGCAAAGAATCCAATTGCAAATGCTGACACATCATTTTTACCATTGCCTTGTATTGGTCCGAATCCGGATCAGTATAAGGTTTCAGTATCTCTTCCGTCAATTCGGAAGTACCTTCCAAATCCCGGATTACCCGTCTTGCAAATAAATCAAAAGTCGAACGGGAAGTTGAAAAATTTAGAAAACGACACGGATAAATAAGGGGAGGACAAGCAATCCGGATATGCACTTCCTTCACTCCACACTCCCTCAATTTTACTACATTATCTTTTAATTGTGTACCCCTCACAATAGAATCGTCCAGAAAAACAATCCGCGACCCGCGCGTAAAAGCTTCGTTCGGAAGCAACTTCATTTTTGCTACCAGATCCCTCATCGATTGGTTTTGAGGCATAAAACTACGGGGCCAGGTCGGAGTATATTTGACAAATGGCCGTTTATAAGGAATTTCCTTGGCATTTGAATATCCGATTGCATGCCCTACTCCTGAATCCGGAATACCTGCAGCAAAATCAGCTTTCAAATCATCCCGCATTGCCATAGCAGCCCCACAACGATAACGGGCATCTTCGACATTAATACCTTCGTAATAAGCCGAGGGATATCCATAGTAAACCCATAAAAAAGAACAAATCTGCTTCCGGCTCCCCGGAGCAATTATAGAAGTAAAACCATCCTTGGAAACCCGTACCGTCTCCCTTGCCCCCAAATCACGGACGATTGAATACCCTAAATTTGTAAAGGAAGAACTTTCACTGGCAACGACATATCCAAATTCATTTTTGCCAATAACAACAGGAGTACGCCCGAATTTATCACGGGCTGCATAGATACAATTATCCGTCAATACCAAAAAAGAACAAGAACCTTTGATTTTATTGTAGACAATTTCAATTCCTTCTTTAAAAGATTCCCCTTTATTTATTAAAATACTTACAATTTCCGTAGGATTGATCGAGGAACC
>JAEXFF010000276.1 GCA_023400335.1 Bacteroidota bacterium | reverse complement strand
CTTTTCCGGAATCCGTTCCTGCCTCAAATGACTTTCCTCCTTCTTCAAAACCGGTATCCAGCGCCGGTACAGGATCGTCATTTAACTTGGAACTATAGGTACGGGTCACTAATTCCCCGGTTGCCGTATCCGAATGAAAAGGAGTAACCATTTCCAAATCGCAGAACTGAGTTAATTCACTCCTGAAACGTAATTGTATTTCCCCTACGGCTCCATTACGGTGTTTAGCAATAATGATATCAGCTATCCCTTTTAAACTATTTCCCTGAGCATCTGTCATGATACCATATTTCTCAGGACGGTGTATAAATAATACCATATCAGCATCCTGTTCTATCGCCCCGGATTCACGTAAGTCGGACAACATCGGTTTTTTGGCATCTCCCGTTCTCAACTCTACTCCCCGGTTCAGCTGTGACAGAGCAATAACCGGTACATTCAATTCTTTTGCAATAATCTTCAATTGCCGGGAAATCATACTGACTTCCTGTTCCCGGTTTCCCCTCATATCCGCTCCTGCCGTCATGAGTTGAAGATAATCGATAATGATTACTTTGACATCATATTTTTGTTTTAATCTCCTGCATTTCGCCCGTAATTCAAAAATGGACAAAGCCGGAGTATCGTCCACATAAATAGGTGCAGTTATTAAAGTCTTTATTTTACTGTGCAGGTGTTTCCATTCTTCTTCTGTCAAACGTCCGTTTTTTATCTTTTCAGATCCCAATTCTGTCTCACTGGCAATCAGACGATTGACCAATTGCAGGGAAGACATTTCCAAAGAAAAAACAGCTATGGGTTGTTTATATAAAACCGCCATATTGCGGGCCATGGAAAGCACAAATGCAGTCTTTCCCATGGCAGGACGGGCAGCAATGATGACCAGATCAGAATTCTGCCAGCCGGAAGTCACTTCATCCAAAGCCGTAAATCCGGAAGGAATACCGCTAATTCCATCCGGACGTTTTGCTGCAGCTTCTATACCCCGGATAGCATCTTCAATCAGCGGAGCAATTTCCGTAGTATCTTTCCGAATATTCCCGTCTGCAATATCAAACACAGCCTTCTGCGCTTTATCTACCAAATCTGCTACATCCGTCGCCTCATCATAAGCCATATCCTGCAATTCTGTACACACCGCAATCAATTTCCGCTGTATGTATTTTTGGACAATAATCCGGGCATGAAACTCAATATGGGCAGCAGAAGCGACCCGGGAAGTCAGTTGCGAAAGATAATAATACCCTCCAACCTGTTCCAACTCTCCGCTACTTTTCAATTCCACGCTCACGGTGAGTATATCCACAGGCTCATCTTTGATAAACAATTGATGAATGGCTTTAAATATCCGCTGGTGGGCATCCTTGTAAAAACATTCCGGTTTCAGTAAATCCCCGACTATGGCAAAAGCATCTTTTTCCAACATCAAAGCCCCTAATACGGCCTCTTCCAAATCTACTGCCTGAGGCGGCATCTTACCGTACTCAGAAGACAAATCCCGATAATTATTTTTTATATTCTCTGTTTTCTTTGCCATAATTCCATTCAAATTCCTTTATTGAACACCACAAAGGTATAACAATAGACCAAAACAGAAGAAAAATACCCTTCCGTTTTATCAGAAAGAAATCAACAATACTGTTGATAAGTAAAGATACAATTTCAGATTTTGATTACTCCTAATTCTTTTAACTTCCAAAAACACTTGACTGTAGCTTCCACATCTGCCAATGCATTATGAGCATCCTTAAAGTCAGTACCGAATAAAATCCGGTACAGTTCTGAAAGTTTTGGAGATTTAAACCCTTTTTTCCCCGGTAGTTTGCAATACTCCACCGAGCATTTCATGGTACAGTATTTGGGTTTTAAAAACAAAGAAGTCATCATACGTAAACGTTCAAATTCAGCTCCTACAATACACTCATCAAAGCTAACGTTATGTCCGATCAATAGCTGAGCATTATCGATTTGTTCTGAAAAATCCTCTAACACCTCCTTCAAATTTTCCCCTTTCTCCTGTGCCAATTGGGTCGTAATTCCATGTATCCGTGCCACTTCTGCCGGAATCGTATACCCTTCCGGCCGGATAATCGCATTCCGTTCCGATTCAATACGTCCTTCAGCATTACATACCACCCACGCCAATTGTACCAGTCGGGGCCAATTAGCAGTATCTGTTACCGGAGCATTCCAACGCAAAGGCAAACCAGTCGTCTCCGTATCAAAAAACAAGTAAGACATAAATTTTTTTAAATCAATTATTGAAAATTGAAGCCCACATTTTATCGATTGTAAATATAATATTTATTTTTTAAAGCTGTAATAACTTTTACAATACAGCTCAGAAAAGGTATTTAAAAGAAACACCCACCGGTTCAGGCGTTTCAATCCAGACCTAAAAAGGGAAACTTATGCCGGAAGCAGCAAAGCCCGACTCAAGTTCACTCCCGTCTGACGTTCTAACCACACAAAAAAAGGGAATTGAGCAGGGAACAGTGGAGCGTTTTGCTTATTTGTCGTTTTTATCTGTATCGAAACTCTTATTGTACTGGTGCATAGCTCTGTAACTCATCCCCATACTGGAAAATCCGCCGTCATGATACAAATTCTGCATTGTAATTTTACGTGTCAAATCCGAAAACAGACAGATACAATAATTTGCACACTCTTCTGCCGTAGCATTCCCCAAAGGAGACATACGATCAGCAAAATCGACCAAGGAATCAAAACCTTTGATGCCGCTTCCGGCCGTAGTCAACGTCGGAGACTGGGAAATTGTATTGATCCGGATTTTTTTCTCCCTTCCGTAAATGTAGCCGAAACTGCGTGCGATGGATTCCAGCATTGCTTTTGCATCAGCCATATCATTGTATTCATACATGGTACGCTGAGCCGCTACATAGGATAAAGCCACCACCGACCCCCATTCGTTAATGGCATCCAACTTTTTTGCGCATTGTAATACTTTATGGAAAGATACCGCTGAAATATCCAGGGTTTTCTGCAAATAATCGTAATCCAAATCGTCATACGACCGTTTTTTCCGGACATTCAAAGACATCGCTACAGAATGCAAAATGAAATCTATTTTCCCTCCAAAATGACGCATTGCTTCTTCCAGCAGACGGTTTAGATCCTCTATGTTTGTAGCATCTGCAGGAATAAGAGGGACCTGATTCGTCCTTGCAAATTCTTCTACTTTTCCCATCCGGATAGATAAAGGAGTATTCGTCAACACAATCCGGGCTCCTTCTTCCAAACATTTCTCAGCCACTTGCCAGGCAATGGACATCTCATTTAATGCCCCGAATATGATCCCTTTTTTTCCTTTCAGTAAATTATATGCCATATTATTCATTATTTATTTTCAAACTTCAACAGATTTCTTGCCGTTTCGAGGGCTGCAGAAGTAATCTCGCTCCCGCTGATCATTCCGGCAATTTCATTCACCCTTTCTGTACGGGATAACTTTCGGATCCTGGAAACCGTATTGGTTTGACGATCTTCTTTATATACTTTAAAATGTTCTTTCCCTGCCGATGCGATCTGAGGCAAATGAGAAATACAGATGACCTGCATTCCCTGAGCCATTTCCTGCATCATCTGTGCCATCCGGTGCGCTACTTCTCCCGATAATCCCGTATCTATTTCATCGAAAACAATTACAGGCAGCCGACGGGTTTTTGATAATACGTATTTCAGGGAAAGCATGACCCGGGATATTTCACCTCCGGAAGCAACCTTGGCAATTTCACCCGGTTGTTGATTTTTATTGGCAGCAAAAAGGAAAGTAACCTCATCCTTTCCATTCCCCAGAAATTCCTCTGTTTCCTGAATGTCAACTTCAAAACGGGCATGCTTTATCCCCAAATCCTGTAACAAATTCTCCATTTCCTGACACAATGGAATCCGGGCATCAATCCGCGTCTGATGTAATTGTTCAGCCAATTTCTGCATCCGGTTCTCCATTCCTGCGATCTCTTTTTCAAGCTTTTCAATATTACCGGTATATTCCTGTATCCCTGATAATTGCCCGAAAATCTGTTCTTTTATTTCCAGTAATTCCTCTACTGTTTCCACTTTATATTTAAATAAAAGATCATATAT
>JAEXFF010000257.1 GCA_023400335.1 Bacteroidota bacterium | reverse complement strand
TTAATTACTTGATGGCCTCTGCAGATCCCAAATATAGGCAATTGCCTGTCATAAGCCATTTTTAATAACATCAGATCGTATTGATCGCGCAATGCGGACAAATTTCCCAGTGCCGGTAAAGGTTCTTCCTGATAAAATAAAGGGTTGATATCGCCTCCGCCGGTGAGCAGGAGACCGTCCAGGGAAGAAAACATTTCTTCAAGAATGGCTAAATCCGTGTGGACAGGCAGAATAACCGGAATGCCGCCACCTGCTATAATAGAGTTGGTGTAATCGTTTTTTACAGTGGAAATCTCATTTTCCAGATTTGCAGATACTCCGATTAAAGGCAGGCGGTTGTGAACAGAAGAAAGTGTATAGGAATCGCAAAATTCGCGCAAGGTTGTCAAATCAGATAAATACGTAGGTTTATTCATGAGTAAATTGTTTTTAGTCAAGCAGGATGATAAATCCTTTTAAAATTGATAATAGGGAAATTTTATACGAAGTCAACTTCAATATCCGAATCATTTACGGCAAACCGAAGGTTGCTGCCCAGTAGGATCGGATAGCTGTCCGGCTGATCGGATGAAGGAATACCGGTGTATACGGGATAGTCATAAGTTTCCGTAATTTCCTGTATCAGTTGAGTTAATTCAATATTTGTATTTAAATTTTTATTACATATGATTAATCCCCTCAAATGTTGGAAGATTCGGGAGAGCTTCATATACCTTATTATTTTTTCTGTTTCCAGATCTGTATAGCTGCTATCCAGAAAAAGTACGGTGCCTTTCAGATCGTGTTGAATCGTAGTCGATTGTAAATGATGAATGATACAGATATCACCTCCGGTTAATTCGGCTTCTACAATTCCCGGATAAGCTAAGGCATTTTTTTCTATTTTATAGCTCGTTATGCTTCCGAATAAAAAACCTTTAATACGTTCCAAAGCCATTGCTGTGAGATTAGGATAAGCGCAAAGCATGGGGGCATATAAGCTTTCCAGACCCAATTCATTTATTTGCGAATGAAAGATGGAGATTTCCTGACAGCCGATTAGCCATTTCGGATTTCCCTGAAAGAGAGAATAATCTAATTTTTCAATAATTCTCAGGCAACCGTATCCGCCGCAGGTACAAAAAATAGCCCGGATTTCTTCTTCGTCCATAGCCCATTGCATGTCCTGTAAACGTTCGTAATCACTGCCGGAGAAATGATTATACCTGGAAATAGCGTATCTTCCTCTGACAGGGATAAGTCCCCAGGAACATAATATCTTTTCAGCGTATTCAATACATTCCGGAGCGATTATACCTGCAGGAGAAACCAAGGCGACTTTGTCTCCGGCTTGAAGATAGGGAGGACGTAACATAGGTCGATTTATAAAAATTCAAACAAAAAATAATTTCCGGTTCGGACTTTCGGTTTATTCGTGTGCGAAAATACGATTTTTTTGTAAATTTGCGCCTTAATTATTCCGCAAATCATTAAAAATAAAAATATGGGTCATTTCAAAAGAAATCTAGTAACGACGGCTTTACCATATGCAAATGGTCCGGTACATATCGGGCATTTAGCCGGGGTGTACGTACCTGCTGATATTTATGTGAGATATCTAAGGGCAAAAGGGGAAGAGGTGGTATTTATCGGAGGTTCCGATGAGCATGGAGTGCCTATTACGATAAAGGCCCAGAAGGAAGGTGTAACGCCTCAGGATATTGTGGATCGTTATCATAATCTGATAAAAAAATCTTTTGAAGAATTTGGGATATCTTTTGATATCTATTCCCGTACGAGTTCGGCTACTCACCATGAGTTGTCTTCAGCTTTTTTCAAAAAATTGTATGAAGAGGGAAAATTTATCGAAAAAACATCCCAGCAGTTTTATGATGAGAAAGCCGGGCAATTTCTGGCAGACCGCTATATTATCGGAAAATGTCCCATCTGTGGAAACGAGCGGGCATACGGTGATCAATGTGAATCTTGCGGAACCAGTTTAAACGCTACGGATCTGATCAATCCGCTATCTGCCATAACCGGGAATACCCCTCAGCTGAAAGAGACTAAACATTGGTATTTACCTCTGGATCAGTATGAAAACTGGCTGAAAAAATGGATATTGGAAGAACATAAAGAATGGAAGAGCAATGTCTACGGCCAATGTAAATCCTGGCTGGATAACGGGTTGCAACCCCGTGCCGTCACCCGGGATTTGGATTGGGGAGTGCCGGTTCCGGTAGAAGGCGCAGAAGGTAAAGTATTGTATGTATGGTTTGACGCGCCTATCGGGTATATTTCTGCTACGAAGGATCTGACACCGGATTGGGAAAAATACTGGAAAGATAAGGAGACCCGGATGATCCATTTTATCGGGAAAGACAATATCGTTTTTCACTGCATCATTTTCCCTGCTATGTTAAAGGCAGAGGGAACTTATATTTTGCCGGATAATGTACCTGCCAATGAGTTTTTAAACCTGGAAGGAGATAAGATTTCTACTTCCCGGAATTGGGCGGTATGGCTTCATGAATATTTGAGGGATTTTGAAGGAAAGCAGGATGTTTTGCGATATGTGCTGCCCGCTAATGCTCCTGAGACAAAAGATAACGATTTTACCTGGAAGGATTTTCAGACCCGTAATAATAGTGAATTAGTGGCCATTTACGGGAATTTTATCAACCGGGCTCTCGTTTTGACCCATAAGTATTTCGGAGGCATTGTTCCTGAGCGGGGAGAACTGACAGATTACGATAAACAGGTGCTGGCAGAGATTCCTCAAATTATAGAGAGGGTAGAGAAAAATCTGGATCATTTCCATTTCCGTGAAGCATTGAAAGAATGTATGGGGTTGGCT
>JAEXFF010000155.1 GCA_023400335.1 Bacteroidota bacterium | reverse complement strand
GCCCTGTATATCGATACAATCGGATTCATTTATTTCAGGACGTGTATATCGGTTCTTCAGAGAAACTTCTGCAAATGAAATTAAAGCATCTATAGAAGCTATAATCCTGGCATTGGTCTGTATCGCTTTAATATAAGAGGCGGCTTCTGCTATCAGGTCATTGTATAGTTCCGTTTCTATAGAAAGGATTTTATCTTCTGCTCCTAATATTTTATCTTCATATTCCTTTAGTTCAGGTGTGATATAACGCTCTGCATTTACTAGGGTTTGTTTTCGGATCCAGGTATCAGGAGCTTTATCTTTATGGGTTTTGGTCACTTCGATATAATATCCGAATACATTATTAAATCCGATTTTAAGGGAAGGGATACCTGTAATCTCAATCTCTCTCTGCTGCATCCGGAGCAGGGATTCTTTACTATTTTCCGAGAGTTCCCGGAGTTCGTCGAGTTCTGCATTTACCCCGGAAGCAATGACTTTCCCCTTATTCACCTGATTGGGGGCATTGGAATTGATTTGCTTGTCTATTTTATCGAACAATGCCTGGCAGTCTTCCAGTTTTTCTATTTGTTTTTGCAATACATTTGATTGAGTTTTTTGACATTGTTCTTTTAACGGCGGTATACAGGAAAGAGCTACTTTTAATTGTATCATTTCCCTTGGAGTGATGCGCCCTACTGCTATTTTGGATGCAAGTCGTTCCAAGTCTCCGATACTTTTCAGTAAAAGTTCAATTTCGAGTCGTTCTTTTTCCTGTTTAGTAAAAGTTTCGACGATTTCCAGTCTTTCATTGATTTTTTCCGGAGCTTTCAAAGGCATACATATCCATCGTCTGAGGGTACGGCTCCCCATAGGAGTCGTCGTATAATCGATGATATCTGCCAGAGATTTTCCTTCTTCATATGGCGAAGACAGTAATTCCAGGTTTCGGAGGGTAAATTTATCCAGCAGGACATAATTCGATTCGTCAATACGGGAAATAGAGGTGATATGGGAAATCATATCGTGTTTTGTGATCTCCAGATAATTTAAAGCACCTCCGGCCGCACAGATGCCGCAATTCATATTTTCGATGCCAAAACCTTTTAAAGAATTAACATTAAAGTGCTTTTTAAGTTTATCCTGAGCGGCTTCTTTATCAAAAAACCACTCTTCAATCGGATAAATATAAAATTTATTTCCGAACCATTCGTGGAAGCGGGCTTCCTGCCCTTTGGGATAAACGACTTCTTTGGGCTGAAAACTGTTCAATAATTTATCTATCGTTGCATGTGGCCCTTCTGTTGTGAGAAATTCTCCGGTAGAAAGATCTAAAAGAGTGAGACCGGCCTCTGTTTTATTAAAATAGACAGAAGCCAGGAATATATTATTTTTGGTATCAGTGGAATATTCACTGTAAGATACGCCAGGAGTAACTAATTCTATGACTCCCCTTTTCACGATTTTTTTCGTTAATTTCGGATCTTCCAATTGTTCGCAGATGGCAACCCGTTGTCCGGCTCTTACCAGTTTAGGTAAGTAAACGTCTAAAGCATGGTGAGGAAAACCAGCCAGAGGGACATCTCCGGGAGAACCGTGTGAACGTTTTGTCAGGGTAATCCCCAAAATTTTAGCCGTAATTACAGCATCTTCTCCAAAAGTTTCATAAAAATCACCCATCCGGTATAACATAATTGCATCCGGATATTTGGCTTTCATCGAAAAATACTGTTTCATTAACGGGGTATCTTCACTTTCCTTATTTGGCATATATGAGTTTGAATAATTTATTGTTACAAATATTTATCACGCACGTTTATTAAGGCAAATATAAATATTTTGTCGGAGAAAAGTTTAAAAGCTCGCAAACATTGTGTAATTTTGCATTCATGAATATTGAGGAATTGCGGGAATATTGCTTATCTCTGGAATATGTACAGGAAGCTATGCCTTTTGAAGAGGAAGTGTTGGTTTTTAAGGTATGCAATAAGTGGTTTTGTTTCGTTTTTTTGAAAGGGGATTTAAGGATAAATATAAAATGTGCTTCAGATGAAATCCGGGAAATGCGGGAAATGTTTCCTGCTGTAAGTCCGGGATTTCATATGAACAAAAATTATTGGAATACCGTATTATTAGACGGGTCTATCAGTGACAGTATGTTAAAAGTGTGGATCCGGAAATCATATAAACTGGTAGTAGCTGGTTTGACAAAAAAGGAAAAAATGCAATGGGGACTGTAGTCTCTGGCAAGAATCAATTTTAAACATTTTAGTAATGGAATATATAACGGAAGAGTTAGCAGCTCATAATTGGGCGAATTTGGAAGATCGTATTCAGTTTGAACTGGATGGCGTAGTCGAAAAGGAAATAAAACAGGCATACAATATTGAAAATTTAGAATTATGTATGTCGTGTATGGATTACACTACCCTGAAAGTCACGGATACAGAAAAGTCCGTTCAAAATTTTGTGGCTGATCTGTTAAAGAAATTGAAAAAAAATGATTTAAAAGAAGTAGCTGCAGTATGTGTATTTCCTAATTTTGCATCAGTTGTACGGGAAGGGTTAAAGGGAAGTAATATCCAAACTGCTGTAGTTGCAGGAAGTTTTCCGTTTTCGCAGACATTTACTGAAATTAAATTGAGCGAATGTAAAATGGCTATAGAAGCTGGAGCCCAGGAGGTGGATGTAGTCGTTACTGTAGGGGATATATTGGAAAAAAATTATGAGAAAGTTTTTCAGGAACTGAAGCAAATTCGTGAGGTCTGTCGTGAGGTCCGTTTGAAGGTGATCTTGGAAACGGGAGAATTAAAGGACGTAGAGAGTATATTTAATGCTTCTTTGATTGCAGCATATGCTGGTGCCGATTTTATAAAAACCTCTACTGGAAAAGTACCTGTAAATGCAACTCCTGAGTCAGTATATATTATGTGTGAAGCAATAAAACAGTATTACACTGCTTCAGGCAGACGGGTAGGATTAAAAGTTGCCGGCGGCGTTTCCAAAGCTCAGAATGCAGTCCGTTATTTAACTATTGTCAATCACATTTTAGGAAAAGAGTGGCTCAGCCCTCAGTACTTCCGTATAGGAGCTTCTCAGCTGATGGATGATCTTACGAAAGAAATCAAAGCTTTAGAAAAGTAAATTCAGATTATTCTAAAAGTTTTTAGCTGTTTATAAACGAAACAGATGAAGGATTGTCTGTGTCCGATTCGTTTTTGTTCAGAGATTTTGCGGAAATAGTAAAATTTCTGATGTCATCTTTTATCGGAGAACCCAAAAGTTTATTTATCAGCAAACCTTATTTTTCCCTGACCTGAATTATTAACTCCGGAAAACTAAAAGATATCTTGGGTATTATTCCATTCAAACTTTCAGATTAATTTAAATCAGATTTATTTGTTTCATTTTCAATTTCCAGTTTGTCCGGATCGATATCTTCTTCCTCGTCGTAAATTTGTAATAAGGGTTCCCTGAACGTTTTATTTGTAATGCTATGTTCCATCGTCAAAAGAAGAGAAGGGAGTAAAATCAGATTGGCCAGCATAGCGGCAAATAAAGTAATGGATGTCAGTAATCCTAATGCAAACGTTCCGCCAAAACTGGACAGACAGAATATACCGAAACCAAAGAGCAGAATAATAGAAGTATATATCATACTCTGCCCTGTTTCTTTCAGGGCCAATACGACTGAAGAACGTATACTCCAGTTTGTGGCTTGCAATTCTTGTCTGTATTTAGCGAGATAATGGATGGTATTATCGACAGAAATACCGAAAGCGACACTGAATACTAATATAGTAGAGGCTTTGATCGGTATTCCTGCATAGCCCATGATTGCGGCCGTGATAATTTGAGGGATTACGTTGGGGATCAGAGCGATGAGTACCATCCGCTTGCTTTTAAACATCCAGGCCATAAAACCTGCAATAAGGATGATCGCCAAAGCTAAAGAAGAAAATAAATTCGTAATAAGGTATTGGTTCCCTTTGAAAAAAATGACACTGGAGCCTGTCACTGTTGCCTGGTGTTTATCTGCCGGGAATATTTTTTCGATTTTTTGATACAAAGAATCTTCTTTGGCTTCCATTTTTTGGGTTCCGATATCTTTAACACGAAAACTAAGTCTTACGATCTGCATATTTGAGTCGACGAAAGATTTCGACATCGCGTCTATCCCGCCTGTAGATTCCATCACATATTTCATGATGAAATTTTTTGTCATATTGTTCGGAAGCTTATAATAAGAAGCTTTCCCATTGTAGTAAGCCTGATTGGCGAATTTTGCCGCTTCAACGACCGATATGGCGCGGGATAGATCCGGATCTTCCGAGAGTTCCGTATTTAATTGATCTAGTTTTTCCAGATTTGAAAGCTTAAATACCTGATTGGGCTTTTTGAAATCAATAGTGACTTCCAATGGCATCAGTCCTCCGAAATTGGATTCAAAAAAAGACAAGTCTTGACGAATGGGATCTGTTTCTTTTAAGTCGTCTACCATATAGCCCGTTGTTTTCATACGCGTAATCCCGTAAATACCTGCAATAACCAATATTCCGGCAATATAGTAAATGGTGTGGCGCCTGTTCATAACCCAAAAAACAAGTTTGTCTATGACTTTGTTGATAAAGGGATTATAAAGGTGTTTCGTCTGTTTTTCATCGGGAACAGGGAGATAACTGAAAACGGTAGGAATCAGGATCAGACAGATGAGAAAGACGGTAGTGATACTGATAAAAGCAATCAATCCGAATTCTACCAATATTTGACTGGAGGTAATGATGAAAGTTGCAAATCCCGCAGCAGTAGTAAGATTGGATAATAAGGACGCATTTCCTATTTTTTGTATCATACGTTGTAAAGCCTTGATCTTATTTCTATGCCGTACGTATTCTGCATGGTATTTATTGACCATATATACACAATTCGGAATGCCGATAACGATAAGTAAAGGGGGCAGCATAGCAGTTAATAAGGTAATTTTTATACCTAATAGAGCCATAAAGCCAATTGCCCAGATGACATTAATTCCGATAATGCCGACGCAAAAACCTACGATACGGAAAGATTGGAAAAATAAGTATAAAATAACTGCCGTAATCAATAAAGACAAGGCAATGAACATATACATTTCCCTTTTGATGTTTTCTGCATTGATAACCCGTATATAAGGCATACCGGAATAATGCATTTTCAGGTCGTATTTCCCGGTAAAACGGTCTGTGATTTTTAAAACATTTTTCACCAGTTGTACCCGTGCCGGAGAGTTCATAACATCGGCTGAAACGGAGATCAGCATGTTATAAGTAAGTATCTCGCGGATAATGAGCA
>JAEXFF010000065.1 GCA_023400335.1 Bacteroidota bacterium | reverse complement strand
CGTATATACAGCACAGCGGTCACTACAAACAGATGATTGGGATATCTTTATACGAGAAAATCAAGCTATTGGCATTTTAGATAAAATTGTAAAGAAAGCTCATAATTTTGCTCCTATGTCATTATGTGTTTCTTCACGAAAACCGTTTGGAATAGAAAGTAATATAATACAGACACCTGCTTATCATATGACGACTGATAACGTGGAGAATCCTGTCGTATGCTATGGTAAAGGTGAACGAACGGGATATGTTGAATATGCTATCATTTCAGCTCATCCGCATTGGGTAAATAAATGGAAAGTTTTTACACCAAGAGCTAATAATATCGGTACTGAACTTAATGATGATAATTTGAATTCATTTATAGGCGCGCCCAACACAATTTGTACAGAAGCCTATATTGTGATTGGAGCAGACATGAAATTAACTCGTAAAGGATGTGAATGTATATCGAAATATTTAAAAACTAAGTTCGCTAGATATTTACATTCGCTTGCAAAGGCAAGTCATGATGCAACGTCCAAAACCTATCGCTTTATTCCGATGCAAGATTTTACAAAAAAATCAAATATTGATTGGTGCAAAAGCATAGCCGAAATAGATGAACAACTCTATGCGAAATATAGCTTGACAAACGATGAAATTGCTTTTATCGAGTCCATGATTAAACCAATGGAATAAAAAGTTAACAGCGTGAATATGTATAGTTTCTCAAATATTGTTACGGGTGGGTTAATAGAATCCGTGATTGCGCTTGATAATCAGGCATTTTTGAGGAAGGTGGAACGCAAGTACTGCCTATAAGCGGGAATTGCGCGAACAAGTGTTTCTGCGTAAAACAGATGCAGTAGAACGTGCCATGTCCTGAGATCAGGGGGCTTTAATATTATTATGCTGATTATAAATGTATTATCTACTATAATTCTGTGTCAGTAGTAAATTTACCGGTCAAAGTTCAGTAATTCACCTTTCGGCTGTTCATGGAAAACACCATTTTCATATACTGTATGACCATTTACAAGGGTTAATTGTACTTTATAATTGAAAGTTGTATCTTCTAAAGGGGACCAGCCACAACGATAGAGGAGGTTGTTTGGAGTCACCGTCCAGGGAGATTTTTTGAAAATACATATATCTGCTTTATATCCTTTTCTAAGATATCCTCTTTCCGAGATGTGAAACAGATCGGCAGGCGCATGACACATCCGGTCGACGATTTCTTCCAGGGAGAAATAACCTTTCTCCATTAATTCCAACAAGACGGTCAGGGAATGCTGAACCATGGGCCCTCCGCTGGCAGCCTGGGTATAAGAACCTTTTTTTTCGCTCAGGAGATGAGGAGCGTGGTCGGTCGCAATGACGTCGATGACCCCTTCTTTTACGGCTTTTATTAAACTTAGCCGGTCATGTTCTGTTTTAATGGCTGGATTCCATTTTACCAAATTACCTTTACTTGCATAAGCCTGGTCGTTGAACCAAAGGTGGTGTACACATACCTCTCCGGTGATTCGTTTTTGGGCACGCAGTCCCCTGTCCGGAAGGGCTGTTTCTTCTGCAGTACTAAGATGAAGAATGTGTAAACGGGTTTTGTGTTTACGGGCCAGTGCTGTAGCTAAAGAAGAACTTTTAAAACAAGCTTCCCGGCTTCGGATAAGGGGATGAGCCTGGGGAGGAATGCCCTCTCCGTATTGCTGTATGAACCGATCCAGATTTTTATTAATTAAAGGAGTGTCTTCGCAATGAGTGGCAATCAACAGGGGAGATTCGGCAAATATCCGTTCTAAAGCAGGGATGTGATCTACCAGCATGTTTCCGGTAGAAGAACCCATAAACACTTTTATACCACAGGTCGTACGGACATTTACTTTCCGGATCTCTTCGATATTTTCCGAAGTGGCGCCTAAATAAAAAGAATAATTTACGAGAGAATGCTGTTGTGCGATGGCTTGTTTTTCTTCCAGTAAGCGGAGAGTGGTTGTTGGAGGAATAACGTTCGGCATATCCATAAATGAAGTAACTCCTCCTGCTGCGGCTGCCCGGCTCCCTTCTGCAATATCTCCCTTACGGGTAAGTCCGGGTTCCCGGAAATGTACCTGATCGTCAATAACTCCCGGAATTACGTATTGACCCTGAGCGTTTATGACTTCGGCATTTTCTAATTGCGCTTCTGAAAAGTGATCGGAAATCTCTGCAATACGGTCGTTTTCAATGATGATGTCTGCTTTAAAAATCCGGCCTTCATTGACGAGCGTTCCTCCTTGGATGACTTTTTTCATATGCCTCGATGTTGTTTTCTATTCTGATGTCCGGTTGTATTGAAAAATATTATTGCTGTTTTTTCCGGAAAAGGCTTCTGAGTTTCATTGTAATGACTCCTAGAAAAGCTTCCGTGAAAATTCCCCCGCTCATTTTTGAAGAACCTAAAGTGCGGTCAGTAAAGATAATCGGTACTTCTTTTAACTTAAATCCAAATGTCCAGGCTGTAAATTTCATTTCAATCTGGAAAGCATACCCCTTGAAGCGGATTTTATCCAAATCAATGGCTTCTAAAACTTTGCGGGTATAACATACAAATCCGGCAGTGGCATCGTGGACTTTCATACCCGTGATGAAACGGACGTATTTGGATGCAAAATAAGACATTAATACCCTCCCCATCGGCCAGTTAACAACATTGACACCGGTAACATATCTGGATCCTATTGACATATCTGCTCCTGAAGTGCAGGCATTATATAGCCGGATAAGATCGTCGGGATTATGGGAAAAATCGGCGTCCATTTCGAAAATATACTCGTATCCCTGTTCCAGACACCATTTAAAACCGGTAATATAAGCCGTTCCCAAACCTAATTTACCTTCCCGGCGGATCATGTGCAGTTGGGAAAATTCTTTTTGCAGTTTTTCAACAATGTCTCCCGTTCCGTCCGGGGAATTATCCTCGATAATAAGAATATCAAATGCTGGAGTAAGGCCGGCAACATAGCGGATAATATTTTCGATATTTTCCTTTTCGTTATAAGTGGGTATGATAACAATTCTATTATTCACGATACCGGGATTATAAAAATTCGACAATTCTTTCCAGTTTATTCCCTCTTGATCCTTTTACAAAAATGTAAGAAGCATGAAAAGGATGTAGTTTTAAATATTCGATTAATGTATCCGTATCCTTAAAATGACGGATAAAGTTACAATTATCACTACAATGTTCAAAATTATTTCCGACCAGAAATACTGTATGTGCAGGGTTTTCGGTTGCTAAGGATACTATTTTACGGTGGGCTTCTGCACTGTATGTTCCCAGTTCCCTCATTTCGCCCAAAATGAGAATTTTAGGCGAAGCTTGAATTTCGGTGAAGTTTTTCACCGCTGCGTACATGCTGCTGGGGTTTGCATTGTATGCATCCAGAATAACCGTGTTGCGGTTTGTTTTTATCAGTTGTGAACGAAGATTCGTAGGACGGTAATTTTCGATAGCATCCCGGATACTGAGGGGTGGAATGCCGAAATACTGACCGATACAGGAAGCAGCCATGGCATTGTCAAAATTATAACTTCCGATCAGTTTCGTTTTGACGTAAAGATCTCCTTTTAGCGTTTTCAGGGCATATACCAGATAAGGGATCGTTTGTTTGATTTCTCCTTTACAGTCTCCTTGTGATTTTCCATAAAGGATGCGGGTATGCCCCTCTGAAAGTTCCATTAGTAAAGGATCGTCTGCGTTGACAAAAAGTTTTCCTGATTTTCGGAATATATGATCATACAATTGCGTTTTCGTCCGGATAATGTTCTCGTAACTTCCAAATCCTTCCAGATGAGCTTGTCCGATATTTGTTATCAGCCCGAAATCCGGATCCGCTATATCACATAACTCCTGGATTTCGCCGGGATGATTGGCTCCCATTTCGACGATCCCGAATTGGGTATTTTCATCCATACTCAGCAGGGTGAGCGGTACACCAATGTGATTATTCAGATTCCCCTGGGTTGCAGAGGTCCTGTATTGTTTTGAAAGTACGGCAAAACATAATTCTTTTGTCGTTGTTTTCCCATTTGTACCCGTAATGCCTAGGATCGGAATTCCTAAACGGTGGCGGTGGTAACGGGCTATGTCCTGCAAAAAATGCAAACCATCCGGGACAAATATACAGTTTCCCGGCAAAAGGTAGTCTTTGTCGTCGACAAACACAGCAGAGGCACCTTTCTCCAAAGCGGAAGAGGCAAATTCATTACCGTTAAAATTTTCTCCTTTAAGGGCAATGAAAACGTCCCCTTGCTGAATGTGCCGGGAATCTGTAGTTACCCGGTGCCCCCGGATAAAATCGTTATAAAGCTGTGGAATAGCAATCATATCTAAGTCGGGTTAGAGAGAATTTTTTGAAAAACTTTTACTTTCCGGTTTACGCTTTCCCCTTCCCAGAAAAGTGAGAATTCTTCATTGGAAATTTGTTAATTTTAGTCGGATCACAATACGTAGACAAATGTACGGAAAAATGTGTTGATCCTTGGAAAAATCCTGTATTTTTTAATGAAATACTTCTTCTCTTTGAGAAAGTATATTTTTTTGTTAAGCTTGCAAAAAGTTGTAATTTTAAATGTTCAAAATGGATTTAAAGTAATCGTAAAGAATAAAGAAATGAAAATAAGAACAGGTATCGGTATAGACGTGCATCGTCTGGAAGAAGGATTGGATCTCTGGCTGGGAGGTATAAAAGTAGAACACGAAAAAGGTTGTGTCGCCCATTCGGACGGGGATGTTTTGATACATGCAATTTGTGATGCTTTGTTAGGGGCCGCCGGAATGCGGGATATCGGCTATCATTTTCCGGATACATCTGATACATTTAAAGGTATAGATAGCAAAATACTGTTGAAAAAAACAGTGGAACTTTTAAAGGAAAACGGGTTTGAAGTTGGGAATATTGACAGTGTGATATGTATGCAACGTCCCAAATTGAAATCCCTTATTCCGCAAATGCAATCCTGTTTGGCAGAAGTTATGGGGATAGAAAGAGAGGCGGTATCCGTAAAAGCAACTACTACGGAAAAACTGGGTTTTGAAGGACGGGAAGAAGGCGTTTCTGCTTATGCCACTGTTTTGATATATCGGAAGGAATGAATAAAAAAGAGTGGATTATAGAGCAGATCCGGAAAGGCGTATATGAAAAGTGGAAGAACAATTGCTCTCCCACTTTTTGTTATTCTTTAAAACATATAATCCCATACGGGTAATTGGATAGGTTTTGATTTTAAGCTGTTAACTGCCTTTTCATCCAAATATTTCCGGTGGATAACAATCCGGAACATATATTCGTCGAACCATTTATCGGTAAACGTCAGGTATCCCTGATTCCCGGCTTTTGCCCCCCAGCTATTCTCAAATTCCCATTTGACAGGCTGATCCTTTTCATCTGTATCGCACCCCACTAATGTCATCGCGTGTGAAGATCCGCTTTGACGGGTTAAAATACGGGCTTTTTTGTCCATTTTTAATTTTACTCCAAGCAGGCTTTCGTAATCATACATTTCCGGATCCAGAATACCGCTTTCCCTTTGGTGCTGTTTTCCTACATCACAGGATGCATACAGGGCTTCGTTGTTTTTAATAGATGCTAACGCTGCTTTTTTAATGTCTTCATTGGGCAGATTCAGGTATATCCAATTCACTCCTTCCACAGCATTCCGGTAATTTTGTATTTCATACAATTTGTAATATTCCCGGGTAGGATCGTTCATGATCATGATGTAATTCTCCGGACTATAATCTTTCGGAGTGATGGCCTGGTAAAATTGCACAGGGGTGTAGTTTGTCAATTCTTTAATATTGCCTTCCTTGTCTTTATATCTCCAGGTGAATGTATGAGGCGGCTCGCCCAGGCAAAGGGAGAGAATACGGTATACATCTTTTAAAATCTCTTTCTTTTCTGCCCTTAAATCTTTGGCTGACTTACCGGCAGCGGCCATTTCCCTCAAGGTATATCCCCCCAGACGAAGTTTTTCGTTGAGGATGTTAATCATTTGAGAGGTATTATTGGAGTGGGCAGTTTCCGGCATAACCTCTTGCGGAACAACTCCATATTTCTGTGCTACATTGTAATAGAGGTTCCATACGCCTCCGTCATTTACAGGAGATTGGAAATAAGTCGTAACTTCCCGGTCGTCCATGGGTTTGGAAGTGGTGGTGATGATATTTTCTAAAAATAAATTCGATTTTTCAAAAATATCCCAGAAATAAGTGTAATTATGAGAAAAATCAAAATTCTTTAAATTGTATTTTTCCATAACAGAAGGCCGGAGCACATTCATAGAAGTAAACATCCAGCAGCGGCCGGAACTATGTTGGTCCGTAATCCCTTTTACATTCACCCGGTATTTGAAAAAATGATCGATTTTTCCTTGTAATTCCCGGTTCAGGGCGTTTTCTTTTATATTTTTATCTGTCGTTAAAATGTTTTGAATAGCTTGTGTAGAAGCATCTTTCTTTAAACTGGAACGGATATCGTTTAAGTCCTTGTCTGTAAGAGCCTGGGCAAAAATACCCGAACAACTTATACTGAGAACTGTAATGAATAAGATTTTCTTCATATAAGAACGGTTAAAATTATTATTTATAATACTTTTCCTGCCCTTCTTCTAAAGACAGGAAAATTTTTTAGTACACACTGTGCTCCGATGTTTTTATAAGTGGATGACTTCACCGTATGCTGCTGCTGCAGCTTCCATAATGGCTTCACTCATCGTCGGATGGGGATGAATGGTTTTAATCAGATCGTGTCCAGTAATCTTTTTCTTCCGGGCAAGAACCAATTCTGCAATCATTTCCGTTACATTGGCTCCGATTAAATGGGCACCCAATAAAGTATTTTCTTTGGCATCGAAAATTAATTTGATAAAACCGTCGTTTGCCCCTGCGGCACTGGCTTTACCAGAAGCTGTAAACGGGAATTTTCCGATTTTGATTTCGTATCCGCTTTCCAGGGCTTTGGCCTCAGTAAGTCCGACTGAAGCTACTTCCGGCGTTGTGTAAGTACAACCCGGAATATTGCCATAGTCAATTGGCTCCGGCTGAAGACCAGCTATTTTCTCTACACAGCAGATTGCTTCGGCAGAAGCGACATGGGCTAATGCCGGTCCGGATACAATATCTCCGATCGCGTATATGTTTTCTACATTTGTGCGGTAGAACTCGTCAACTTTTATGCGTCCTCTTTCCAGCTCAATTCCGGTTTCTTCCAAACCGATATTTTCGACATTCGGCGTAATTCCGGCTGCTGATAAAACTATTTCGGCTTCTTTTACTTCGATTTCTCCTTTTTTATTCCGGATATTGATTTTCAATAGCTCTCCGGTGGAATCGACACTTTCAACTGTTGATTTTACCATTACTTCTATACCGGCTTTTTTGAAGGAGCGGGCAATTTGTTTGGAAACTTCTTCATCTTCTACTGGCAATACGTTCGGCATAAACTCCACCAGAGTAACCTTTGCACCCATAGCATTATAGAACCAGGCCAGTTCAGAACCGATGGCACCCGAACCTACTACTAACAAAGAAGCGGGTAGATGATCCAGCGTCAGGGCCTGACGGTAACCAATGATGCGTTTGCCGTCCTGGGGAATTGCCGGTAACTGTCTGGAACGGGCTCCTGTAGCCAGAATAATATGCTGTGCTTCATAACTATTCTGATTCCCGGCAGGATCGGTTACTTCGACTTTTTTGTCTTTCGTAAGTTTTCCATTTCCTTCAATAACAGTTATATTGTTCTTTTTGAACAGGTATTGTATGCCTTTACTCATTTTTTCAGCAACTCCGCGGCTTCGGGTGATGACTGCACTGAAATCGGGACAAGCCTGTTCTATTTGTATTCCATAGGCTTCTGCATGACGGGCATAATCCAGTACTTGGGCCGATTTTAAAAGGGATTTGGTCGGAATACACCCCCAATTTAAACAAATCCCCCCCAACTCAGCTCTTTCCACGACAGCAACATTCATTCCCAACTGTGCTGCACGAATAGCGGCGACATAACCTCCAGGGCCACTCCCGATAACAATTAAATCATATTTCATATTTCAAACGTTTTAAATTTTTTGATATATTGGATTCCGCCACAAAGCTAAAAAAAACTAGGTCTGAAAGCAAAAAAAGTTCTGACTATAATCAATTGTTAAAAGGATACTGTTTTTCTATGCTATTTTAGATTTCTCCTGTCCGGATGTTTTTATGTGCTCCCGGATTTTCAAATCCGGGACCTTCAGGCCTGTTATAATACAGATTTTGAAAAACAAACCTAAAAAAGTAAAATTAGCTGTTTATATCCGGTAGAAATCTATTATCTTTATATCCTTCAAGTCAAAAAAATATTCCTTTTATAAAAATATGAATAGTAGAAAGTTAAATAAATTATTTTCTCTTTTATTCGTTCTTTTATGTATTGTTTCCTGTACTTCTAAGAAAAAGAATGAGCGAATCGTCAGTGTCAGCATTTTGCCGCAACAATATTTTGTGGAACAAATAGCCGGAGATTATGTGAGAATAAACGTTATGATCCCTCCGGGCATGAATCCCGCGACTTCCGATTTGAATACGGAACAATTGAAAAAACTGCTGGATAGTGATATTTGTTTTGCAATTGGTTATCTCCCGTTTGAAACTACGCATTTATATCCGGTATTGGAAGGGAAAGAAAAACCTTTGCTGATAAAACATTCGGATCAATTGGAGCTGATGGAAGGCGATTGCCATCCTCATTCCGGGCAAGTACACAGTTCCCATACGGGTGTTGACCCGCATATATGGATGTCTCCCGCTTATGCCGTCCTGATGTGCCGGGAAATTTATGAAGTACTGGCCGAAACTTACCCGGAAAAACAGACGGAATTTTTGGCCAATTATGAACGTTTAAAACAACGTATTGAACAACTGGCCCGACAAGCGGAATACGAATTGGCTAATAAATCTCAGCGTACTTTTTTGATCTATCATCCGGCGCTTACTTATTTTGCCCGTGATTACGGATTGGAACAGATTTCGATAGAAGATGAGGGAAAAGAACCGGACCCGGTGCATTTGAAAAAAATTGTAGATACGGTCCGGGAAAAGAAAATTCCGGTTATTTTTATCCAAAATCAGTTTGATGTCAATAATGCCAATTCTGTGGCAGCAGAAACCGGAGCCCAGGTTATCCCTATTGACCCCCTTAATCCGGAATGGATGAAGGAGATGGAAAATTTGATTCGTATATTAAAAGAGAAATTGAATTAAAGACGGGTAGAATGGCAACGATTCTGGAACTGAAAAATATTACAGCCGGTTATGATTCTGTACCGGTATTGAAAAATGTAAACCTGAAAATTGAAGATCAGGATTTTATTGGAATAATCGGACCGAACGGGGGAGGAAAAACAACCCTTTTAAAAGTTATACTGGGATTGCTGAAACCTTTTAATGGAGAAGTAAAATATTATGCTCCTTTACAAAATCTTTTTGGTTATCTGCCCCAGAATAGCCGTTTTGACCAGCGTTTTCCGATTGATGTAAAGGAAGTCGTCCTTTCCGGTCTGTTGTCGGAGAAAGGACTTTTTAAAACGTATGGGAAGGAAGATAAGAAAAAAGCCGGGGAATTACTGGAGAAATACGGGATGAAGGAATATATGAAAATGCCGATCGGGGAATTGTCCGGAGGTCAGATGCAGCGTGTGTTTTTATGCCGGGCAATTATTTCTTCTCCCCGGGTTTTGATATTGGATGAACCCACTACCTACGTAGACAGTAATTTTGAAAAGGAGTTTTATACGATCTTAAAAGAACTGAATAAAAGTCTTTGTATTATTATGGTTTCCCATGATTTGGGTACGATCTGTTCGTATGTGAAGACGATTGCCTGCGTGAACCGCGAGTTACATTATCACAATTCAAATTTAATTTCGTCAGAACAATTGAAATTGTATCATTGTCCGATTGAGCTGATTACTCACGGACGAATTCCTCATCGGGTATTGACGGAACATCCGGAATAAAAAGATGAGAATTATTTATTTTTTGATAGAATAGCGGTTATGTTTGATTTATTAAATTACGATTTTTTTCAGAATGCTCTCCTGAGTACCATCCTGATCGGGATTAGTTGTGGGCTGGTCGGTACTTATATCGTTGCTAAGCGAATGGTGTTTATTAGCGGAGGGATAACTCATGCCTCTTTCGGAGGATTGGGATTTGCTTATTATATGGGGTTCGCTCCCCTTTTGGGGGCAACTGTTTTCTCTGTACTGTCCGCTTGGGGGATACTTTTCCTTTCGGAAAACAGAAGAATAAGAGAAGATTCCCTGATAGGAATCTTTTGGTCAGCAGGTATGGCTATAGGAGTACTTTTTATCTATCTGACTCCTGGATATGCTCCGAACCTGATGTCTTATCTTTTCGGTAATATATTGACAATAAGCACGGGACAGATTTATTTGTCCGTTTTACTTTGTGTCTTTATCTTACTTTTTTTCGCCCTTTTTTACCGGCCTCTTTTTTATATCGCTTTTGATAAAGAATACAGCCGTACCCATCACGTCCCTGTGAATTTTTTAGAAACCGGTGTTATGCTGATTATTGCACTTTGTGTGGTGTTGTGTATGAAATTAGCCGGAATCATATTGGTCATTTCCTACCTCACCATTCCACAGGCCATTGCAGGTTTGTTTTACAAAAATTTCCGTCAACAACTTTTGGCTTCGGCTTTGATCAGTACAACCGGATCGGTTATCGGACTCTTTGTTTCAGCCTGGCTCAAAATTCCGTCCGGGGCTACTATTGTATTGTGTTTTCTCATTTTCTTTTCTGTTATCTGGATGATCCGGCGTCTTAAAGGTAAATCATAAGGAAGACTTCCGGAGCGTTATGAAAAATTTTTTATGAAAAAATGCTGTGAATTTGAGATTCCCATCGTTTCGTTTGTCATTTCATAATTCTTTCTTTACTTTTGACGGACAATCAAAACAAAAAACTTGTGAAAAATCGGAATAACAATAATCTTTTTAATAATTGCAATAAGGGATTGCAAGAGGAAGGTTATTGTGGTGGAAATTGACCAATGATTAAATTTCGGATAAAGAGAGCCTTCCTTGTAAAAGGAAGGTTTTTTTGTTTAATTAATATATAAACACATGAAGCAATTATTTTTACCGCAGGGCTATCGCTCTTTATTGGATGTCTGGCAAACGGAACATGCCATTAAATTTGTGAAAGATACTTTCCAGTTGGCTTTGGCTGCAGAATTGAAATTGAGAAGAATTACAGCTCCGATTGCCGTACCTTCGGGGAAAGGTTTAAATGATAATTTGAACGGAATGGAATTGCCGGTTCGTTTCCGGGCCCGCATGCTGGAAGGCGGGGAGGCAGAAATTGTACAGTCCCTGGCCAAGTGGAAACGCTATGCATTGTGGCGGCATCATATCCGGCCGGGAATGGGTATTTATACAGATATGAATGCTTTACGCCCTGATGAAAGAATCAGCAATATTCATTCTGTATATGTGGATCAATGGGATTGGGAAAAAGTTATTCTTCCGCAGGAAAGAACGGTTGAACGTTTATATGCCTGTGTAAAACGGATTTATGCCGCACTGAAACGGACCGAATTTTTACTGGGCGAGCAATTTCCGGTTTTACCATCTTTTTTGCCGGAAGAGATTTATTTTATCCATGCGGAAGAACTGAGG
Organism: Bacteroidota bacterium; assembly: GCA_023400335.1. Lineage (GTDB taxonomy): Bacteria > Bacteroidota > Bacteroidia > Bacteroidales > Marinifilaceae > Culturomica. The sequence goes on along the minus strand of JAEXFF010000065.1, from coordinate 990 downwards.
CAACTTTATCCGGATAAAACCCCCAAGGAGAGAGAGCAACTGATTGCAGAAAAATACGGGGCTGTTTTTATTCGCGGTATAGGAGGGGCTTTGGCGGATGGAAGCATACATGACGACCGTTCTCCGGATTATGATGACTGGTCTGCTCCGACAGGCGGGCAACTGCATGGATTAAACGGGGATATTATTGTGTGGAATCCGGTTTTAAAATCTGCCTTCGAGATTTCTTCTATGGGTATACGGGTGGATCCGGAAGCTTTACTACGGCAGTTGGAATTGAGAAAATGCGAAGAACGGAAAAAATTGTATTTCCATTCTTTGTTACTGGAAGGGAAACTGCCTCAGACAATGGGCGGCGGGATCGGACAATCCCGGCTTTGTATGCTGCTCTTGCATAAATGTCATATTGGGGAAGTGCAGGCCGGACTTTGGCCGGAAGATTTGAGGGAAAAATGCGAAAAACAAGGAATATTTTTATTTTAAACTCCAATAACCCTCTTTTATCCGTGAACGGGGGATATATAAAATTTACGATCAGAATGAAAGCTCTTCAGCTAAAATTCTGATCGTAAATAAATGGTTTTTATTTAATCTCTTCCAGTAAAGATTTTACAGTAGCTTCCACTTGCAAATCTCTTCCCTGTATGGCCGATTCCGGATCATTGGTTACCCGGATATCCGGTTCCAGCTGAAGATTTTCCAGATAACGTCCCTGGTTGTCTTTCATACCTACTTCCGGTATTCCGAAAACTAAGCTCGGATCTTGTTGGGATTCCCACCATACAGCCGTCATTGTTCCCGGTACGGGCATACCAACGAGTTTTCCTATTTTCAATTCTTTATACACCCAGGGGAAACCATGGGCATTACTATAATTGCTCTCGCTCATAATGACTGCAGATGGTTTTGTCCATTGTGCAAAAGGATCTTGTCCGATGTATTGTCCGCGGGGAACAAATTCTGCAAATTTTTTCCCACTCAACATATTTG
>JAEXFF010000412.1 GCA_023400335.1 Bacteroidota bacterium | reverse complement strand
ATGTAAATATTTAGTATGATAAGTAATAATGAATGCAAATATAATTATTTGTTGTAAATAAATTAAAAATTTTATTTATAATATTATAAATTAATTTTTAATTTATATGGTTCATTTAAAAAGTATGATTTAAATGATAAATAATTTGGGCATTAAGTAATTTAATATCCATAATTTGTATGGAATTAAAACTAAATGAAATATAAAATGTAATTAAATAAAACCCTTTTATATTTCTCTTTAAAAAGTTTTTTATCAATATTTTGGTAGGTAATAAAAAAGCATTACATTTGTAGCCGCAATAGAGCAATAGTCCGGGCGCTTAGCTCAGTTGGTTCAGAGCATCTGGTTTACACCCAGAGGGTCGGGGGTTCGAATCCCTCAGCGCCCACCTTAAAGAGATCTTTTATAAGGTCTCTTTTTTTAGGCTTTTAGAATTTTGAATCTAAAAAATATTATGAAGTTCTATAAATAGAATCAAATATTTAACAAATTTCACCATTCTAATTAACCTTATTTAACTATAAGGATATTGTAAATAAAAAATGATCATTTAATTTTGCCCTGTCTTTTAAAAAGATTGTTTTTCATAAGTTTGTATGGTTTAGGTTAGTAGTTAGTAAATGTTAAGGGGTCGGTTTCCGGCCCTTTTTCATTTAACAGACTTTTTTCCTTAGGAGATACAGTATTTTGAGAATTCGTTCAGATACTGTATTTTTAGTCCGGTGTTCAAATACATTTAAAAATATAAATAATGAGAGGTATTATAGAAATAGAGGGAATGGAGTTTTTTGCTTACCACGGTTGTTTTGAGGCAGAACAAATTGTCGGGAATAAATTTAGAGTATACGTTTGTTTGCATTATGATGCTGAACAGGCTGCTCAGACGGATGCGATCGGAGATGCCCTCAGTTATCAGACAGCCTATGAAATAATCGCTTCGGAAATGATGAAGCGTTCTCATCTATTGGAACACCTTGCTCAACGCATTTTGGATGCTTTATACCAAACTTTTCCGCAATTAAAGTATGCCCGTATAAAAATTTCCAAAATGAATCCGCCGTTAGGGGGGAAAATTGAATGTACGAGTGTAACTTTAGAAAAATAATTTTTGAGCATTATTTCTTCATTTTATTGATCTATAAAGAATTGGAAAATTCTCTTTTCCTTTCTCTAAATAACTCGGATAATTTTTTGTGTATTTAACAAAAACGTCCTATCTTTGCAACGCAAAACCTAACAGGGTCGGTTGGCCGAGCGGTTAGGCAGCGGTCTGCAAAACCGCGTACAGCAGTTCAAATCTGCTACCGACCTCTATTTTGAGCAGCAATCATCTGATCCCAGGTGGTTGCTGCTTTTCTTTGTTCAGAATAACACCCGGGGACGGGGGAAGGTGCTATTTAATGATTAAGTTAATCTTATAAATGTTGCTGTATTATTATTCGGTTATTTAGATATATTCCGTGCTGATAACACCTTCCCCCGTCCCCAAGGGTTATCCGGGATATTAAAACAAAACAGAATTAGCAGGAGTAGTCCTCCACATTGGTTATTTTGAATTGCGGTAAAAAACTTCTTCTTGTTTTGAATGTAGCTGTTTTCCTTGTAAACGACTGAAATAACTGGATGAACGCTACCGAACCCGTTAAAGTATAGGCGCTTCAGTATCTTAAATTTATTCAACAAAGAGGTGTTGAGGCTTTTCTGATGGAAGAATCAGTTCACTGCATTTGTTCTGTATGTGGGAATTTACAGGTTGTTCGTTATAATTGTTGCAAGCAATAAAGTAGCACCTTCCCCCGGCCCTGGGTGTTATTTTGGGTTTTTATCTTTATCTTTGGGGAAGGAAAAAAGAGTTAGAGAGGTCTATGGGAAATCAAATTACGATTTATACAGATGGGGCTGCTAGTGGAAATCCCGGTCCGGGAGGTTTGGGCGTTGTTTTATTGGCTGGCCCCTACCGTAAAGAGTTGATGGCTGGATTTCGGCTGACGACCAATAATCGCATGGAATTATTGGCTGTTATTATCGGTTTGGAAGCGTTAAAAAATACGGGAGAAGAAGTAACCATTTATTCGGATTCCCGTTATGTAGTGGATGCCGTAGAAAAAGGCTGGTTGTTTGGCTGGGAGAAAAAAGGGTTTAAAGGGAAAAAAAACCCGGATTTATGGCAGCGCTTTTTAAACGTATACCGTAAACACCGCATTCGTTTCATTTGGGTAAAAGGACATGCCGAGGTCCCCGAAAACGAACGTTGTGATCAGCTGGCCGTTCAGGCTTATAAAAGCGAAAATCTACAAGTGGATTTTTATTATGAAAGTGAAGGAAGAAAGGAGAGTAGTTCCTTTAGCTGATCAGAGGTTATTGCCGTAATTTTTGGATGGTATTCCTGTATAGAAAAGGGGGAGAGGAATAATTAAGTAAATGAATAAAATCGTAATCCTGTAAAGCAATTGACGGACGAACCATGCCTGACAATTGGCAATAGGAGTATATTAACCTATTCAAGTGCGGATGAGCTGCTTTTTAAGCCGTAAACAAAAGAAAACGGCTAACTATAATATTCGTTGTTTTTTATACAGGGGAACATACGGTTCCGGTTTTTTAGAATTTTGAGAAAAATATTTACAAGGAAAAATAAAACCGGAATTTTAGGAAAAAAAGAATTGATTGTCAGTTTGATGCTTTTTGGAAAATCATGATTAAAAATTTTTACTTATTAAGGAAAAAATATTTCAATTTTTAGCTTTGTGAAATATTTAAATATGTATTTTTGTGTCGAATTTTTAAACTCCCAATCATAATGAAAAAGATATTAATCGTCGGTGCAGGTGGACAAATCGGATCGGAATTAGTACCGCATCTGAGGTCTCTTTACGGAAACAACAATGTTGTTGCTGCTGATATCAGTGTTGAAAAGTGTAAACATCTGGCAGAGGATGGACCTTTTGAAGAACTGAATGTACTCGATAAGGATAAGTACATTAGTATTGTCAGAAAATACGGAATCGATAGCATCTTTAATTTAGTGGCCCTTTTATCGGCAACTGGAGAAAAGAATCCGGAACTTGCCTGGAATATCAATATCGGGGCATTGACCAATTCGCTGAATATAGCCAAAGACAATAATTGTGCCGTATTTACTCCGAGTTCTATCGGGGCTTTTGGAAAAGATACTCCGAAGGATAAAACGCCTCAGGATACTTTACAGCGTTCGAACACAACTATTTATGGAGTTTGTAAAGTGACCGGGGAATTATTGAGTGATTATTATTTTTACCGCTTTGGGGTTGATACCCGTAGTGTACGTTTCCCGGGACTTATTTCTTATGTAACATTACCCGGAGGAGGAACCACGGATTATGCTGTAGAAATATATTACGATGCTATCCGTAAGGGAGCTTTCACTTGTAATGTAAAAGCCGGTACTTATATGGATATGATGTATATGCCGGATGCTTTGCGGGCTGTAGTGGAACTGATGGAAGCTGATCCGACGAAATTAAAACACCGGAATAGTTTTAATATTGCCGCTATGAGTTTCGAGCCGGAACAGATTGCTGCGGAAATCCGGAAACATATTCCCGGATTTGTAATGGATTATCAGGTAGATCCCGTTAAGCAGGCTATTGCTGACAGTTGGCCTAATAGTATGGATGATTCCTGTGCGCATGAAGAATGGGGTTGGAAAGCCGAGTATAATCTTCAGAATATGACGACTGATATGTTGGTGAAAGTGAAAGAAAAATTCGATGCCGGTTTAGTAAAATAGAATTGTCTACAAGTTCCGTAAGGTAAGTCAAAAGAACAAATATAAAATATTTGTAAAGCTGGAAGGAAAAAGAGACATAAACTTTTCAGATAAAAAAATATCTGAAAATCCGGAACGATAGACAGAAAGTAAACTTTTCAGATAAAAAAAGCGGTGAAAGCCGCTTTTTTTATTTTTTGTGATTAATTTTAGGGTCACATTATTATACTGCATTATGTCGAAAAATAAGAAAAAAGGCGAACCTGTAATGGGAAAGTCTGAATTGAGAAAATGTTTGGGAGAATTATTCGCCAAACATCCGGGCTTGTGTTGCAATTACAAGCAGATAGCCAAGCAACTGGAGGTAAAAAATATGGAGACGAAGCGGTTGATTATCGGAGTGTTGGAAGAAATGGCAGAACAAGGAGAATTGATGGAAGAGACGAGGGGGCGTTATAAGAGTAAGGCTGTTGGGTCGTATACCACAGGAATAGTAGAATTAACGGCGAAAGGTGCTGCTTACATCCTCTCGGAAGAGTACAAAGAAGACATTTTTGTAGCTTTCCCCAATTTGAAACATGCTTTAAACGGGGATAAAGTAAAAATATTGGTATATGCCCGGAGTAAATCGAGAAGGCCGGAGGGGGAAGTTGTCGAAATTCTGGAACGGAAGAAAAATACTTTTGTAGGAATTATCCAGCGTTTGGAAAACTATGCATTTCTGATGCCTAGTGGAAAACAACTTCCTTATGACGTATTTATTCCTTTGAGTCATTTGGGAGGAGCTAAAAATGGGGATAAAGTGGTGGTACAAATTACAGAGTGGCCTGAAAATCAGAAAAACCCTGTAGGAACTGTTATTCAGGTATTGGGGCGTCCTGGAGATAACGATACGGAGATGAATGCGATTATGGCGGAATATGAATTACCTGTAGCTTTTCCTCCTAAAGTATTAAAGGCTGCCGAACGTATAAGATTAGAGTTGCCGGAAGAAGAAATTGCCCGGAGACGGGATTTCCGGGAGGTGGTCACTTTCACTATAGATCCAAAGGATGCAAAGGATTATGACGATGCTCTTTCTGTGCGGGAACTGGGAGAAGATTGTTATGAGGTAGGGATACATATTGCGGATGTGAGTTATTATGTGTCTCCGGATACCGTTTTGGATAAAGAAGCTTATTTACGGGGTACTTCTGTCTATCTGGTCGATCGGACTGTGCCCATGTTGCCGGAAAAATTGTCGAATGGGGTATGTTCTTTACGTCCTGATGAAGATAAACTTTGTTTTTCTGCTGTATTTAAATTGGATCAGAATGCGCAAGTGTTGGATCAATGGTTTGGAAAAACAGTAATCAGGTCAAAGCGCCGGTTTACTTATGAAGAAGCTCAGGTGATGATAGAGGGTGCGGAAGGAGATTACCGGAAAGAAATTTTGCAATTAAATGGTCTGGCCCGGAAATTGAGGGAAGAGCGGTTTAAAAACGGGGCCATCGATTTTGACCGGGTGGAAGTAAAATTTGAGCTCGATGAAAAGGGGAAACCTTTGGGAGTTTATTTCAAACAATCGAAAGAAGCCAACAAATTGATTGAGGAATTTATGTTGCTGGCGAATAAAAAGGTAGCAGAATGTATTGGAAAGATAAAGAACGGACAAAAACCGAAGACATTTGTTTACCGTGTACACGATAAACCGCTGGAAGATAAATTGGAGGAATTCAATAGTTTTGTGTCTAAATTCGGATATGGGCTAAAATTGACGAGCCGGAAAAGCTTGACCACTTCGATGAATAAATTAATGCAGGAGGTGAAAAACCGTCCTGAACAGAATATGATCGAGACTCTGGCTATACGGACTATGGCGAAAGCTGTTTATTCTACGGTGAATATTGGACATTACGGACTGGCATTTGATTATTATACTCATTTCACTTCTCCTATCCGGCGGTATCCGGATGTAATGGTTCACCGTTTATTGCAGCGTTATTTAGATGGAGGGCGTTCGGTAAATCAGGAAAAATATGAAGAATGGTGTAAATATTCTTCAGATAGGGAACAATTGGCTGCAAATGCTGAACGGGCTTCTGTTAAATATAAGCAGGTCGAATTTATGGCCGATAAAATCGGTCAGGATTTTGAGGGTACGATTTCCGGTGTTTCCCAATGGGGATTTTATGTAGAATTGGACGATTCAAAATGTGAGGGCTTGGTATCAGTGAATCAGCTGGAAGACGATTATTACGAATTTGATGAAAAAAACTATTCTATTGTCGGAAGGCATCACGGGCGAAAATATCAATTGGGGGATAAAGTAGTGGTGAAAGTGGCAAAAGCGAATCTGGTTGCCCGTCAATTGGATTACGAATTAGTATGTAAAGAAAAAGAATCTTCTTTACAAATGAAGCGGGCAGATAAGAGTGATAAAAAAGGAAATAAACGAAAGGGAAGCGCACGTTCTGGAAAAAGAAAATAGATTGATTTTGGGAGCTTTTTTTAATTTTCATTGACATGTTGACTTTTACAATTTGTTTACTGATTCTCGTTGGTGGTTATTTCACGTATGGACGGTATATAGAACGGATTTTTGGACCGGATGCAAAGCGACTTACACCGGCAATTACCAAAGCAGACGGAGTAGATTATATTCCCTTGCCTACCTGGAAGATATTTATGATTCAATTTTTGAATATTGCAGGTCTGGGGCCTATTTTCGGAGCGATTATGGGGGCTAAATTCGGAACGGCTTCTTACCTTTGGATTGTTTTCGGAAGTGTTTTGGCCGGTGCTACTCACGATTATCTGGCTGGTATGCTTTCTTTGCGGCATGGAGGGGAAAGCTTGCCCGAAATTATTGGTCGTTACCTGGGATTCACCACAAAACAAGTAATGCGGGGATTTACCGTTATCTTGATGATATTAGTGGGAGCGGTATTTGTTGCTGGTCCTGCGGGACTTTTGGCAAAGCTGACTCCGGATTCCCTGAATGTGACTTTTTGGATAATCGTTGTGTTTATTTATTACATAATAGCAACTTTATTACCGATTGATAAAATTATCGGTAAGATTTATCCGGTTTTTGCTGTGGCGTTATTATTCATGGCAGTGGGAATTTTAGTGATGTTGTACGTATATTATCCGGATTTACCGGAAGTGTGGGAGGGGGTACAGAATATTCATCCCAATGCAGCTGTATTGCCTATTTTCCCTGTTATGTTTGTGAGTATCGCCTGCGGGGCTATTTCCGGTTTTCATGCTACCCAATCTCCTCTCATGGCCCGGTGTATGACCAATGAGAAATACGGGCGTCCGGTATTTTACGGAGCGATGATTACTGAGGGAATTGTAGCATTGATTTGGGCTGCTGCTGCCACTTACTTTTACCATGAGAATGGGACGTCAGAGAGCAATGCTTCCGTTATTGTAGACGCGATCACCCGAAATTGGCTGGGTACTGTCGGAGGAATTTTAGCCATACTGGGTGTTGTTGCTGCTCCGATTACTTCCGGGGATACTGCTTTCCGTTCGGCCCGGCTGATTGTTGCCGATTTCATGAAAATGGAGCAAAAAAGTATCCGCAGGCGTTTGTATATTTGCATTCCGATGTTTATTATTGCTGTATGTCTGTTGTTATACAGTTTAAAAGATGCTGAGGGATTTGATAAAATCTGGCGGTATTTTGCTTGGGGTAACCAAACTTTGGCCGTATTTACATTGTGGGCGGTTACGGTTTTTCTGGTAAAGGCCCGGAAGAATTATTGGGTGACTTTTATTCCGGCTTTATTTATGACAAGCGTATGTGCTACTTATATTTGTATCGCTCCGGAGGGATTGCATCAGTCCCATTTTATTTCTTATTGCGTAGGCATTGCTTGTGTGTTGATAGCGATCATTTGGTTTTTGAGCTGGAAGTTAAAAAGTGAGAAATTGATTTATAAAGTTGAAGGATAATAAAAAAGAAGTGATGACGAAAAAGAAGCAGGTGATTTTTTCTTCCTTATTGGGTGTGGTATTGCTCGTTATAATCTTTATGCCGAAGCGGGAAGTGGTGATAGAGTCATTGGATGAAGTAGATGTGACAGATTCTACAGAAGTGCAGGAGATTGTTTATAAGTACGGAATTCCTGTAAATGATTATGATGTGGACTATGGAGTGGTGAAACGCAATCAGAGTCTTTCCACTATCCTGGGAACGCATGGTTTAAGCAGTAGGCAGATCCATGATCTGGGGCAATGTGCTAAGGGGATATTTGACGTGCGGAAGATTAGGGGAGGGCAGGCCTATGCTTTTTTTTCCCGGAAGGACAGTCTGGCAACACCGGAATATTTTGTCTATGAAGCCGATCCCCGTTCCTATGTGGTTTTTCGTTTAAAAGAAGATTATGAGGTAGCGGTAGGAAAATATCCGGTGGAGTGGAAACGGAAGGAGGTAAAAGGAACTGTACAATCCTCCTTGTGGAATGCGATGGTGAGTTGCAGTACGGATCCTCTTTTGGCAGTAGAATTATCCCGTATATTTGGTTGGTCTATTGATTTTTTCGGTTTGCAGCGGAAGGATGAATTCCGTGTGATTTATGAACAGGAGTGTGTTGAAGGGCAGGAATTAGCTAATTTTAATATTGTCGGAGCTGTTTTCCGGCATGCTGATAGTTCGTATTATGCGATTCCTTTTTTACAAAACGGGGAAATTCTTTTCTTTAACGAGCATGGGAAAAGTCTGGAAGGTGCTTTTTTAAAAGCTCCTTTGGATTATTTCCGGATTTCATCCCGTTTTTCCAATAGCCGTTTCCATCCTGTACTGAAAAAATACAGGGCGCATCATGGCGTAGATTATGCCGCACCTGTCGGTACTCCCGTTTATGCAATCGGGGCGGGAACCGTCATTGCAAAAGGATATCAGGCGAATGGAGGGGGAAATTATCTGAAGATTAAGCACAATGGAACTTATATCACTACTTATATGCATTTGTCCCGTTTTGAAAA
>JAEXFF010000326.1 GCA_023400335.1 Bacteroidota bacterium | reverse complement strand
TCCATATCGCGCATATAAGGCAAAAGACAAAAGACATGCTGTACATCATCTATCAGATAAACGGCCAGATAACCTTTTACCGGCGATTGAAAGAATAAATAAAAACTATCTCCGTCTCTAAACCTGTCACTCTCAAATTTCAACTCCGTACCGTTCCGGAGCACTTTAGCAGAATAGACCACCCCTGCGCTTATAATTTCACGGGCCATGCCGCATATTGAAACTTCGACTACCTGAGCCTGTTTTTCTGTATCATAATAAATATGATAAAGAGGCTCCCCAATATCTTGTATCCATTCCCCTTTTACTTCATTCTCTCCCAAAGACATCAAATTCCCTTCCACTTTTCCGTTTTCATCTTTTGTTATCAGGATATCTGTTTGAGCTACCCTCACTCCAAAAGCTTCAGCCAAAGCTGCTATCTTCGCTTCTTCCAAAACTTTCCTTTTGGCTTCACTTAAAGACACATTCTCCGGCATATAATATTTGTATTCGCCGCAAACTTTCTGTAATTCCTGCGCCCACCCTATCACAGGTATCAAAAGCACCCCCAATAATAGTCTGATTTTCATAACAACTCTTTTAAAATTCAATGCTTCCCAAAAATAGGAAACTTAATTTATATCACAGAATCTTTAAATTATTTTTTTAAACTTAACTTTAAAATAGGTTTCTTTTACCCTCTTCATAAAAAATCAAAAAACAGAAGGGAAGCAAGTTTAAAGATTTTTGTATTCAATATAGCCGGAAAATATGTATTTGACTATAAACCGACCAAATGACTTCGCCAAGAAACAAAATAAGGAGAGGACAAAATATTCAGAAATATTTAATTTTTCAGTCTTTTAATAGCTGTTATATAAATGGAGATTCTTTGTTAATTGCAAAAGTTCATTCCGGTTATTTGCCTGACAATAGTTTTTATTTCGTTTATAAGACTTCAAATTATACTAATGTATCTTTTTATTTGAGGCAAATAATAAAGGTTACAAAGTAAAAAACGGCAGGACAAACGGAAAATGTATAAAACAGCACTGTACCGTTCATACAGCCCGAAAGCTAAATGGGATTCAGTTTTGGATAAAACGGTATTGTTTAGGGGTTACACCTGTAATTTTCCTGAATAGTGCGGAAAAGTATTGAACGCTGGGGTATCCGAGCAATTCTGCTATCTGACTGACAGTATCTTGCTGACTGAGCAACATTTTTTTGGATATTTCAAAGCGTTTGAGTTGGAAGTATTCGCTAAAGGTTTTGCCTGTTTCGAATTTCAGGAGGTCGGTAAAATAACGGGACGACAACCCCACAAGGCCTGCAACATAGTCTACGGAACGCAAAACATTGTTACAAAGATTACCCGAACGGATATATTCGCCGAACAGCTTGTCCGTTTGGCAGATGATTTCTCTGTTTGCCTCGTTGCGGGTAATGAACTGTCGTTCATAGAAGCGGGCACAGTAATCGAGAAACAGCTCGATATGACGGGTAAGGAGTGTTTTACTGTGACTGTCGATGGAATGCTGCAGTTCCTGACAGATGTTCCGCAGGCATTCCATAGCTTTCGCCTTCTCACGCTGAGAAAGATGGAGGGCTTCGTCAGGATTGTAAGCAAAAAAAGTATAGTTGCCGATACTCGTGCCGAGAGAAGTATGGTAAAGCAGAGCGGGATGGAATGCCAGTAAACAGCCTTTATGTGAAAGTAAGTGTTGCTGTTCCGCTTGAATGGTACGTCCGGGTGAAAAGAAAAGCAAAGAAGCATCGGAATAGTCATAATGTTGGCGTCCGAAAAAGAACTCATTGAATTGTCCTTCGCGGAGTAATACCGTATAAAAATTAAACGTAACGGCACGTTGCATCAACGAAGTTTCTTCCAGATCAATAACACTTACCAGCGGATGAAGTGTTTTATTTCCCAGACAGCAGTTGCACTGATGTATAGTTTCTATATTTATTTTATTTTCTTCCATACTAATTTGTTTAAAACAGACACAGAGACAAGCAATTCCTCTCCTGCTGGAAAAGAAGCTGCAATTTTGTTATACCGGATTTATTGTTTTAGTAGAGTACAGTATTTTGAGCCCGGTATACATTTGGGGTACAGCCTACTCTTTTTTTGAACAGGCGGCAAAAATGCTGCGGATACTGGAAACCGAGAGCGTAAGCAATCTGGCTGACGGTTTGGTCTGTTTCGGCAATTTGTTCTTTTGCCAGTTCGATGATTTTTTCCTGAATCCGCTCCTGAGGGGTAATACCGGTTTCTTTTTTTATCATATCGCCGAAGTAATTGGGTGAAAGACATATTTTATCGGCGAAATATTTCACTGTAGGCAGACCGTCGTGTTCCGGTTGCCGGCTGTGGAAGTATTCATCAAGCAATTGTTCGAACCGGGAAAGAGTGTCCTGATTGGCATCCCTGCGGGTGATGAACTGACGTTCATAGAAGCGCATGCAATAGTTAAGCAACAGTTCAATATTCATAGCGATCAATGCTTTACTGTGCTTATCAATGGGATGTTCAAGTTCGATACTGATTTTAGCAAGACAGTCCATGACGATTTCTTTTTCTTGTTCAGACAGATGCAAAGCTTCGCTGACAGCATAGGAAAAAAAAGTATAGTTTTTTATGTTCTTTCCCAAAGATGTTCCCCGTATGAGGTCGGGGTGGAAAATAACACCATAAACAGACGGATTTACCTCATCTTCAAAAGTATCTACTCCGGCCGTCTGTCCCGGTGCAAAACACACTATGGTTCCTTCCTGATAATCGTATGAACGACGTCCGTAAGTGATGTTGCAACTTTTAGTCTGTTTGAGATAAAGTGCGTAGATCCCATAGTTCATCTGAATGTGATTTACTATTTTGGTGGCTTTTGTAAGATCTACGATACTTACCAGCGGATGCAGGGTTTCAAGTCCGTATAAGCTGTTGTATTGGTCTATATTTTCTAATTTCACTATATTATTCATAATTGTAAATATTTGAACGACAGCAAAGATATAAATTAAATTCCATCTGTTTTCCGGGAAGAAAGTCCTATCTGTAATCGGGGTTATCAAATCTGTAATTTGTCTACAATTTTCTTTCTCCCGTGTTTCTGTACGTTATAAAGTTCTGTAATCCGGGTCATGATGTCTGTAATGTGTCTACAGGCCTTTTTCCCGGTTTTTCTCATTTTTGCAGCAGAATATCAAAAGAATGTTACAAATGATAAAAGAAGTCAGTAAACGGAAACTCTCCCGGAGCAGCTTGCTCATATTTATCCTCACAGCAGGAGTATTCGGAATTATCAATACGGAAATGGGCGTGATCGGCATTTTGCCGTTAATTGCCGGAACTTTTCACGTCACAGTCCCGGATGCGGGCTGGACGGTAAGTATTTTTGCGCTGGTAGTGGCTTTGTCTGCCCCTGTCATGCCGCTACTGTTCTCGGGAGTAAACCGAAAAACGGTGATGCTACTGGCGTTGGGGATATTTACACTAAGCAATGTAATTTCAGTACTGACCTCTAATTTTACAGTACTGTTACTGGCCCGTGCACTTCCTGCATTTCTGCACCCGGTGTATGTGTCAATGGCCTTTACGGTGGCAGCGTCGTCGGTCTGTAAGGAGAATGCGCCGAAAGCTGTGGCGCGGGTATTCATTGGCGTATCAGCCGGTATGGTACTGGGGGTACCGGTAACCAGTTTTATTGCCAGCGAAATATCGTTCCGGATGGGGATGTTGTTTTTCACTGTTGTCAATGCTCTCGTGTTTGTGGCTACACTGCTTTTTGTACCTTCTATGCCTGTACGGAGAGAACTGTCCTACGACAAGCAGCTCGGTATACTGAAGAAAAGTGTGGTGTGGTATTCCATTCTTGCCGTTACGCTGATTAACGGGGCATTATTCGGTTTTTTCAGTTACATGTCCGACTATCTGAAGAATGTCACGAAAGTTTCGTATGGGGTGATCAGCACGCTGTTACTGGTTTACGGTCTGGCGAATATTGCGGGGAATGTAATAGCAGGCAGGCAGCTGTCAGTCAATCCGGTGCGCAGCATGATAGCCGTTCCCCTGGCATTGCTGACCCTATACGTCAGCCTGGCTTTGTTGGGCACGCATTTGACGGCAGCGTCGGTGATTATTCTGATGTTAGGTATATTGGCGGGATACGGTCAGAACACTATGCAGTATATGATCACTTACGCCGCTCCCGAAGCTCCCGATTTTGCCAACGGGTTGTATCTGCTCTCAGCCAATTTAGGAACGACGCTGGGTGCTGCCTTCTGCGGAATGTTCATCACTTTATTCGGCACCACCTATTCCGTAACCGGTTCGTTGTTGTTCCTGATGGCAAGCATGGTGTTCATAGCGTTACGAATACGCCCGGTACAAGCTTTGCGGCAAACTGGAAGCAGATTTTTTTAAAAATGTCACATATTATTCCGGTATTCTGAAGGCGTTACCTTTATCCTCTTTTGCACATAACGGCTGAAATAGGAAGCCGATGAGAAATTCAACCGTTCGGCAATTTCCGTCAGCGAAAGCTCTTTCTGACGGAGCAAGCGGGTAATTTCATAAATGGTAAAGCGGTCTATCCAATAAGTAGCAGGCTCACCGCTTACTTTCTTACATATTTCCGACAGATAATGAGAAGTGATACAAAGCCGGGAAGCATAAAAATCAAGGTCACGGTTCCGGATATATTCTCCCTGATACAACAGTTCGATAAATTTCCGTAATAAGGAAGCTGTACGTTCCGATACCTGCAAGATTTTCCGGCTACGCGCATGAATGTCGTACAGATCGAGGATATGCGCCGTTAGCAGACTGCCCAGCAGTTCTTCCCGGAAAAGATGTTTTTTGTCTTCCAGCCGTGTACGGAGATAGTACAGGGCGTCTGCACACACCCGGAAGTCGCTATCGGATAGCTTCATAACCGGATTCTGCAAAAGCGAAAGATGTCCGATAATGCCATAATTACTGCGAATGGCAATCGAGGTTACAAACGTTTCCGAGAGGCTCATCAGAATGCCTTGAAAATCGTCAGACTCTGAAAATTCCGAAACAAGTGCCGCATTGGGCAAAATAACATAGTCTCCCACCGCAATATTATAACGGGTATCCTGAAGTGTGAAGCTTATATTTCCTCGCCTGCAAAGAATATGAATCACCCGCCCTGCATATTGCACTGCGCTATATTCCCGCAAGGTATCCGTAAAGACAATTCCGTCAAATGCTATCTGTCCCATTTCTGTCGTCCATTTAACGCGAAAATAAACAAAAACCACGAAAAGTGAAAATTTTACACCGGATAGGATAACGAAAAAACGACAATCATGCGGTAAGTTTGTATCAGAAATTAAAACATTAAACGATATGAAAGACGTACGACTAAACAATGGAGTAATGATGCCGGCCATCGGATTGGGTGTATATCAAATTTCTGAAAATGAGACCATACGTGTGGTAAACGACGCTATCGAAGTGGGCTACCGGATGTTCGACACGGCCTCCTCTTACTTCAACGAAGAACAGGTCGGCAATGCTATCCGCCAAAGCGGAATCCGGCGTGAAGAATTTTTCGTGACCACCAAATTGTGGGTACAGGATTATGAATATGACGATGCCCTCCGGGCTTTCGATCTTTCGATGAAAAAACTCGGGCTGGACTACCTTGACCTTTACCTGATGCACAAACCCTACGGAAATTATTATGCTGCGTGGCGGGCGATGGAACGGCTCTACAAGGAAGGACGCATTCGTGCTATCGGAGTGACAAGTTTTTCCAATGAGCGCTTGCAGGATTTGTTCCTGCATAACGAAATCAAACCTGCCGTGAATCAGTTGGAGACCCATCCTTTTGTTCAGCAACAGTCAGCCCATGCGTTTTTACAGCAGGAAGGCATTCAGCACGAGGCATGGGCACCGTTCGCTGAAGGGCAGGACAGCATCTTCAACCATCCGGTACTGAAAGAGATTGCCGCAAGACACGGGAAGGGCGTCGGTGCTGTTATCCTCCGCTGGCTCAACCAGCGCAATATCGTAGTCATCCCGAAATCTATTCACAAGGAAAGGATGGTAGAAAACTTCGACATTCTCGGTTTTACACTCTCTGAGGAGGAAATGGCCGCAATTGCCACACTGGAAACGGGTAGAAGTCCTATCTACGATGATACGGATCTGACAACGACAAAGTATATCGGACTACATAAAATACATGATTAACCCTCACCTTTCCTGAGGATTCCGAATTACAAAAATAAACGAATATGCTAAGACATGTATTTATTATTAACCTCAAGGAAAAGATTTCTGACATATAATGTCCGAAACGCTTGACAATAAGGAATCGATTATTGAAACTATTAAAGCAGACTGTACAGACGGATTCTTCGAACGTTCCAATGCGGTGATAATGATTACTGACTTCCAGAATAAGGAAGTTTTCGAGATACAGAATACCGGCATAGCTCAAACAGAATATTAACTCTTAAAACAAATATTTATGCAGACTATAAAATTGAATAACGGTATTGAAATACCGGTTTTAGGTTACGGCGTTTACCAGATATCGCCCAAAGAATGTGAAAATTGTGTACTAGATGCTATCCGTGCGGGTTACCGGCTGATCGACACAGCACAGGCCTATTACAACGAAGAAGGCATAGGTGCTGCTATCTTGAAATGCGGCGTGCCTCGTAACGACCTGTTCCTCACGACCAAAGTATGGATATCCAATGCCGGTGAAGAAAAGGCAACTGCCAGCATTGAAGAGTCGCTCCGCAAACTGCGTACCGACTACATCGATCTGCTGCTCATTCATCAACCGTTCAGCGATTATCCGGGAACATGGCGGGCGATGGAAAAGGCCGTAAAGGCAGGTAAAGTACGTGCTATCGGCTTGAGCAATTTCTATCCGGACCGTTTTGTGGATATAGCGGAATATGCTGAAATCAAGCCGGCCGTGAACCAACTGCTTACCAATGTTTTCAGCCAGCAATGGGAAGCCGAAACCGAAATGGGTCCCTATGGTACCCGTATCATGGCTTGGGGACCATTGGCGCAAGGAAATCCAGACCTTTTAGCGAATCCCACATTGATTACCCTGGCCACAAAATACGGCAAGACAGTACAACAGATAGCCCTTCGCTATCTCCTCCAGCGGAATATTATCGCTATCCCCAAGAGTACCCATATCGAACGCATGAGGCAAAATCTGGACGTGTTCGACTTTGCCCTTACACCGGAAGATATGAAGAGCATCCGGCCGCTTGATAAGCCTGCCGATTTCCGTTGGTCCCACCGTAATCCGGAACTTGTGAAGTTCCTCCTGAATTACGACAAACAGTTTAATCCCGACAATAAATGATAAAGATGAAATACGGAATATTGGGAACGGGGGAAGTTGCCCGTTCCATTGCCACCAAATTGTTAGAACTCGGACATGAAGTGATGCTAGGAGCACGTTGTTCCACCAATGAAAAGGCCGTAATAGGAGCGGAAACCAAGGGCGGACATATACAGGATCAAACCCGTCATATTCGCGAAAACACCAAACACCTTAGAAGAATTCAATTTTCTGAAACATGAAACAATAAGAAAATAGCACTTGGGGACGGGGGTAAGTGTGTTATTTTACACCTCCAAAATAACACACTTACCCCCGTCCCCGGGTGCTAGTTGCAATCTGCAAAAACCTGCCGGTGAAACGAATAGTTGAAAATCTCAGTACTCCTGATACCCTGTTGGCTGAAGTGAAGTTCTTGTAACTTGAAACGAAGTTTTAACTGATAATTTCTGTAAGATATAACTTTACAGAAGTTGCTGCGGGTTGAGAGAAGGCCCGGAGGGCATAAATAATCTGTAATTTTGGTATATTTTCCGATAAATTGTCTACATAAAAGCTGCTTTCTTCTTTTTATTTTTGTAAAAGTATTCATGAAATCATTATGCCACACATTACAGTAATGATGTTGCCCGGCCGGGATGCCCTTATGAAAGAACCCGGACTAGAAGAAAAATTTGCATCCGTGTCGATTGAAGATGTGAAACTGAAAGACCGGGAAGTTTCCATGCAAAGTATTCCGGCGGATACGGTGAATATTCCCGCTCATACGGTGCACTGGTATAGTGCTGCTTTAAAAAGCCGCTTTACACATATCGGCATAAGGCCGAAGGCAGGCGAAAATACGACAGAATGAGGTATGCTGTGACAGACAAAGAGTAGTACAGTTTACCCGAATCATAGTCTACGGAAAAGAAAAAATAAATCAGAACTTAATAAATAGCGTTATGAAACAAATTATTTTAATTTTAACTGTGGGATTGTCCTTTTTTGGCGAAGGGATAAAAGCCCAAGAAAATAGTAAACCCATGAAAATTTTAGTAGCTTATTATTCTTACAGTGGCAATACCCGGACGGTAGCCAAACAAATTCAAGAAGTTACAGGAGCGGATCTTTTCGAGATTGCCGTAAACGAGGCTTATCCGACGGATTATCAGCAACTCCTTGACCGCGCAAAGCGGGAAATCCACGATGGAGTGAAACCTGTTTTGAAAGAAATGCCGGAAAATCTGGCTGAGTATGATGTCATCATTGTAGGCTCTCCCAACTGGTGGAGCACAATTGCTCCTCCGGTCAGTAGTTTTCTGTCCAATGCCAACCTTACGGACAAAAAACTTGCCGTATTCGTCACCCATGGAGGAGGCGGAATGGCAAAATGTGAAACGGAGGCCCGAAAAGTTTGTCCCCAGGCCAAAACACTGAAAGGCTTTGCTGTGAATGGAAGTTCGGTGAATAGCGCGGCTCCGTATGTGATGAAATGGCTGAAAGAGATCGGACTTGTCGAATAAAGGACATGGACAGACGTGTTTTCCTTAAAAAAGCCGTAGCAGCAACACGGGTAGCAGGTATAACCCCAATCGCCGGTGCAGGAGTTTTGGATGCCGTTCCAAACACTGCATTGGCAAAATCTTAAAAAACGAAAACAATGAAAATAGTAGTATTAACCGGAAGTCCCCGCCGTAACGGGAATACAAATTATCTGGCAGAACAATTTATTACCGGAGCAAAAGAAAACGGACACGAAGTATTCCGGTTTGATTGTGCGGAGCATAAAGTGGCAGGTTGTATGGCATGTAATCACTGTGGTACGAATGGCAATTGTATATTGAAGGATGACTTCGGAATTATCCGTCCGCATTTGATCGATGCGAATATGGTCGTTTTTGTAACTCCGATGTATTATTTCGGCTTTTCAGCCCAGCTTAAAAGTGTTGTTGACCGTTTTTACGCCATCAACGACCGGATCAAGGGAGCGGCTAAAAAGACGGCTTTACTGATGGCTTATGCCGATACTGCCGAAAGAGAAGCGGAAGCGATGTTATTACATTACCGGACGCTGGTCCGCTATTTGGGTTGGGAAGACTGCGGAACCGTCGTAGCTCCGGGTGTGTGGACAGCCGGTTCAGTAAAAAATACCCGCTACGGGAACGATGCTTATCGTCTGGGTAAGCGTATAGAAGCAATAGAAAAGCTTTGATGACGGCCAGGTCACCGGAGACAGAAAAACTGCCGAACGACTTTTTAATGCCGTTTAGAGGGATAGCCGATAGAAGTCCTGAAAAAAATTTAATCATTAACCGGAAAACGAAAAGATTACCGGACATAAACAGCCCTGTATTCCCTCATTAGGTACAGCTCATTTTTCCACGAATTAATTACGATATCCCGACTGGAAAGAATACCGGATAAACGTGAAATAACCGTAGCCGTTACAATGTACAGGCATTTTTATTCGGGCAGACAGTGAACAAACTTGTCCTATTTGTCCTGCGTGGCAAGTAATACGGAAGATCAAATTAGCAGCATTATTTCTTTTCTGCGTAATCACCTCACCGTTCAAAAACAAGCTGTTTCAAATCGGGATAACTTGCCCATAACTTTTATTCAGAACAATATACAAATAATGTATTAATCAATCTTTTATACCATTCCGGACTTGTATATAACCGGAAAATGTTCAGCAAAAGGTTATAAAATAACGAATAATCCGTAATCCGGGTTATTCTACCTGTAATTTATATACCTTGATTGCAGGGAAAATGCGGTATTTTTGTATCATACACTATTCGGAAACAAAGGAATAATTATAAAATGATGAAACCATATATTATTTGCCACATGATGGCATCGGTTGACGGCCATATCGATTGCGACATGACGGATAAAATAAGCGGAAACGAATATTACGCGGCACTTGATTTGCTGGAATGTCCGTCCCAGTTATCCGGTAAAGTGACGGCCAGGATGCACTATGCCCGGTCCGGACATTTTGATGCCCATGAACAATGTGTAGGCAGGACAATTTTCTATAAAGCGGGGGAAGCAGAAGGCTACGCCATTGTTACCGATTCGAGCGGGACACTGCTTTATGACGGAAACAGTCTGGACGGGAAACCTTTGCTCGTTATCACGAGCGAACAAGTCGCAGCCGACTATCTGCAGTTGCTTGAGGATAAAGGTATTTCGTATATTGCAACCGGAACCGGGCGCACCGACCTTGTGAAAGCGATGGATATACTTGTCCGGGAGTTCGGCGTAAAACGTCTTGCCGTATGTGGAGGAGGCCATATCAACGGAGCCTTTCTGGAAGCGGGACTGCTGGATGAAGTCAGCCTACAGATTGCTGCGGGTGTAGACGGACGACAAGGCATGCCTGCCGTGTTCGACGGCATTACAGACAACCACCATCCGCCTGTTCCGTTACGTCTGCAAAGCGTACAGCGGATGGAAGGAACGGATACCGTATGGATGCGGTATACGAAATAATAATCATTTAATTTTCAAAAGCATGGAATACAAAATACTGAACAGCGGCATAAAGATGCCAATGGTGGGCTTCGGAGTTTTTCAAGTTGCAGAAGCGGAATGTGAACGCGTTGTGACTGACGCCATTGCAACAGGCTATCGTCTGATCGATACGGCAAGTTCCTATAAAAATGAAGAGGCCGTGGGACGTGCCATCCGCCGCAGCGGCGTGGAGCGGGCGGAACTATTCCTCACGACCAAAGCCTATATTCAAGAGATGGGTTATGAGCGTACGAAACAGGCTTTTGAACGCAGTCTGAACCGTTTGCAGACCGATTATCTCGATCTCTACCTCATCCACATGCCGCTGAACGATTATTACGGGGCATGGAGGGCGATGGAGGAACTCTATGCCGGGGGACGTATCCGGGCCATTGGCGTGTGTAATTTCGATTCCGCACGGCTGATAGATTTGTGTTATAATGCTAAAATCCATCCGATGGTCAATCAGATCGAACTTCATCCGCATTTTCAACGGGTAGACGAGCTAAAAGTCATGGCCGGACTGGATATCCAACCCGAAGGCTGGGCTCCCTTTGCCGAAGGATTGAAGGGGATGTTTGCAGATACCCTGCTCCGGGAAATTGCCGGAAAATACGGACGTACGGTCCCTCAGGTGATTCTGCGCTGGAATGTGCAGCGCGGCGTAGTAGTCATTCCGAAGTCCGTTCATAAAGAGCGAATAGAAGAAAATTTCTCTATTTGGGATTTTACGCTCGATTCCGGCGATATGGAGCGTATCGCCTCTCTCGACAAGCACTGCCCGTCAATGCTCGATCTGAATAAACCGGAAGAAGTACGCCGGGTGTACGATTATCTGAATCATCCCTTATTGACAACTTTATAAAAATATAATCATGAGAAAAATTTTATGTATAACCCTGTCATTACTGCTCACCGGAATAGTCATAGCACAAACGGAAAAAGAAGCGGCTGATAACAGAAAAGGAAGTGAAAGAAAAATGGAAGAACTGAAACTAACGAAAGAGTGGGACAAAGTATTCCCACAAAGCGATAAAGTCATACACAGCAAAGTGACTTTTTGCAATCGCTACGGCATCACGCTGGCTGCCGATATGTATATACCTAAAAATGCGTCGGGCAAGCTGCCCGCCATTGCCGTAAGCGGACCATTCGGAGCCGTGAAGGAACAGTCGTCCGGATTGTATGCACAGACAATGGCAGAGCGTGGATTCCTCACTATCGCTTTCGACCCCTCCTATACGGGTGAGAGTGGCGGTAAGCCCCGGTATGTGGCTTCTCCCGACATCAATACCGAGGATTTTTGTGCTGCTGTGGATTTCCTGTCCGCACGTGAAGACGTAGATCCCGAACGCATCGGTATTATCGGCATTTGCGGATGGGGAGGCATGGCCCTCAATGCAGCCGCTATAGATACACGCATCAAAGCAACCGTTACTTCCACTATGTACGACATGAGCCGCGTGAATGCCAACGGATATTTTGATGCGATGGATGCCGGGCAGCGTTATGAGCTGCGCCAGCAACTCAATGCCCAGCGTACACTTGAGGCCAGAAACGGCCGCTATGAACGTGCCGGAGGCGTAGTCGACCCTCTGCCCGCCGATGCTCCTCAGTTTGTAGTGGATTATCACGCTTATTACAAGACTCCGCGTGGTTATCACAAGCGCTCGCTCAACTCCAACGAGGGATGGAACAAGACCTCCTCCCTCTCCTTCATCAACATGCCCTTGCTTTCTTACAGCGACGAGATACGCAGTGCTGTCCTGATGATCCACGGCGAAAAGGCGCATTCACGCTATTTCAGCGAAGACGCGTTCAAGAAGCTGAAAGGGGAGAATAAGGAGTTGCTGATCATTCCCGCTGCCAGCCATGTGGATCTGTATGATAATCAGGCTGGCGTGATACCTTACGATAAGATGGAAAAATTTTTCCGTGATAACCTCAAATAATGAAATAGTATGAGAAAGAACTTTGGAGCGAAACCCTGGTGCTACCCCCAACCTGTATTCATCGTCGGTACTTACGATGAACAGGGAAATCCGGATGCAATGAATGCTGCATGGGGAGGTATCGATCATGACGACCGGATAAATATGTGCCTGAGTGCCGGACACAAGACGGTAAAAAACCTGCTCGCAACGAAAGCATTCACGGTCAGTATGGCCACAGCCGGACAAATGACAGCCTGCGATTACGTAGGAATTATTTCTGGCAACAGAGAACCGGACAAATTCGTGAAAGCCGGTTTTCATGCCACCCGCTCAGCGTTTGTCAATGCACCTGTCATCGATGAACTTCCGATGGCTATCGAATGCGAACTGCTTTCATATGATCCCCATACCTGCCATCTTGTGGGCCGTATCGTCAACGTTTCGGCTGAAGAAAGCATTCTGGACGGTCAAGGGAAAATAGATCCCGCCAAACTGCGCCCTATCACTTTTGATCCGGTGCACAACGCTTATCTCGTCATCGGGGAAAAAGTGGGTGAAGCATTCCAGGCCGGACTAGTATTAAAGAAATAAAAATACATGGAAGAAACCAGAATAGACCTCAGAGATCCGGTCCAGGGAGATCCCGAAGAAGGACGGCGCAGTGCGGAACTCTGATTTAAGATAAATCATACGATGCCCGGAACAACCGAATACAACCAACTGGTACGGGAGTTATTTTGCAACCGGATCGGATATAATTCCAGGGTCATGCCCGGACTTACCGTAGTCCGCGGTAACAGCGTAATCATCGGCGAAAATGTAGTTGTAATGAATAATTGTCTGATGATGGCTGCCGGCCATATCACAATAGAGGACAACGTACAGATAGCTGCTAACGTGCAGCTCATCACCAACAACCACGATCTCTATGAGCGCCGGATCATCAC
>JAEXFF010000244.1 GCA_023400335.1 Bacteroidota bacterium | reverse complement strand
GCTTAACTGTGTCGAAAAAGAAGGATTACTCTCCCCAGCCCCTAAATTATAGGTATGATAATAGCTATTGCTATAAGAAGCACCCAGAGACAATTGAGGATAATAAGCTGACTTTGCTATTTTCAGGTTTTTCTCACTGCTGCGCAAACGGAATTCTGCCGCCTTCACCGCCGGACGGTTTTTCACTGATGCTGTATAGACAGCTTCCGGAGTCATCAGATTAGCTGTTTGTTCAATGAGAACATGCCCGATATCCGGCATTTCGATTTTAAACCCTTCTACAGTTTCCAGGTTTAAGAGTTGACTCAAATCGAGTAAAGACAATTTTAAAGTATTTTGTGCCTGCGTTTTATTTAATTCTTCTTTAGCTAAAGCAGCTCTGGCATCGAATAATTCGGATTCCGGCACCTTTCCTCCCCTCACCAATACTTCAGTATTTTCCACTTGTTCCCGGCTTAAATTCACCTGTTCTTCTGCAATACGGAACAACTCGTTGTTGAAAAGTACTTGCAAAAAATAAGAGGTAATATTTAAGGCTAAATCTTCTTTTGCCCGGTCCAGCTCTGCTATAGCAGCCTGCAAATTCAACTTTTCAAGCTGGATCTGATGATGAATTCGGAATCCTGAAAAAACCGGAACTCGGGTATTGACATCCAGAGAACTGGAAGACTGGCTCTGATCCTGATAAGTTCCATCCCGTCCCGGTCCCCTTCCGAAATAAAAATTTTGTCCCACTCCTGCATTCAAATCCGGTAAACGACTGAATTTAGCTGTACTGACACTTAATTCCTGATCCCTTTTTTCCAATACTCTTTGCCGGATATCTATATTATGCTCTATGGCATAATCAATACATTCTTTTAATGTCCAGGCGCGGGAAGGCTGTGAGTGAATGGTCTGTCCTGTTTCCGCACTTTGTCCTGAAACCGTCAGGCAAACCCAAATGAGAAGTCCAGCCAGGCTTATATATTTCCTTATCATACACAAATTATTGATTTAGATTCCTTTATTTTTTTAGTATTTTACTGCCCCTTACTTTATCAGAAGCGGTAAGACCGTCTATCACCTGTATATTTATTCCATCCGATAAACCCAACCTGACAAAACGTTGTTCCAACTTCAGGTCCGGCTCTTCAGCAACGACAACCTGTACAAAAGTCGAATCCTGACGAAATTCTACAGTACTTTCCGGAATAGTCAAAACATCCGGACGACGGTCCAGAATAATTTCAGCATTTGCACTGTAACCCGCCCTTACAAATACAGAATCCGGGACCTCTGCAGCAGCTTTTATTTCGAATAAAATAGCTCCGTTCTCCTCTATACTTTTCGGAGAAATATATTCCAGAACCGCATTGAATTTCATATCCTGCAATGCACCGATTGTCAGCATAAGCGGCATTCCTTCCTTAATGCGTCCCACTTCCGTCTCATCAATTTTCCCTTTAAAAATCATATCGCTCATATCGGCAATAGAAGCAATAGTAGTACCGTCATTAAAATTGTTAGACTGGATAACGGAATTCCCGACTTTTATCGGTACGTCCAATATCATCCCCGTAATGGTCGCCCGGATTTGGGTATTACTGAACTGGGAAGAACGTTTGGCAATGCCGTCCCGCACGATTTCCAGGTTATCCTGTGCGTTCTGTAACTCTTCTTTCGCCCGCATCAATTCCGTCTCCGCCTTTTCGAATTCTTCACTCGCCACAACTTTTCCCTGATACAATTCTTTAGTCCTATCATATTCTTTCTGCGTTTGCCTTAAATTTATCTGAGCCACGTTTACGCGAGATTCCGCTGCACTCAAGGTCCCCATTTCCGGAATAACTTTTACCTTCGCCAATATATCACCTGCTTTTACAGACTGTCCGGCTTCTTTACATACTTCCGACACAATTCCTGAAATCTGTGGTTTTATCAATACTTCATCCCGTGGCTCGACTTTGCCCGTAGCAACTGTTTTCTTTTCAATCGTTGCCACTACCGGCGAAACAATCTGATATTCAATTTTTACCGGACGGGATTTCTTCCATAAAAAGAAAAAAGTCCAGATCAGCACGAACACAAACAGTCCTATAAAAATAAATTTGATATACTTTTTCATATTTGCTTTATTTATTTTTTATTTCTTATCTCCTATTCTTATCCGGTTATTCCTCGCGTATTGCATCGATCGCTTTTACCTGCAAAGCCCGCCAGGCCGGAATAATTCCTGCCATTAGTCCGCTGATCAGCAATATAAAAGCAGACACAATCGCCATCGAAAACGGAATTTGCGGATGCCGGAAAAAAGTATCACTGTCCACATTGCTCATCACCTGATCCACTAACGATAATATACCGACCCCGCAAGCCAATCCCCAAAATCCGGCCAGTGCTGTCAAAACCAAGCTCTCATACATGATCTGCATCAGTATAGATTTCGGTTTTGCTCCCAACGCCCGCCGAATACCGATTTCCCTCGTTCTTTCCCTCACCGTAACCATCATAATATTACTCACCCCCACAATACCTGCCAACAAAGTCCCAAGGCCTACAATCCAGATCAGAACATTTATTCCCAAAAACAACATTTTAAACATGCGGAACTGTTTTTCAACATTCATACTTTGTACGGCCATCGGATCCGTTGGAGAAATAGAATGCCGCGCCTTTAATAAACCTCCGATTCTTTCTTCCAACTTTCCAATCCGGACCTCTTCCACAGCAGTCAATGCAATGCAATCCAGTTCATTTCCCCGGTTGTATGTCTGCTGCATCACCGTAAAAGGCAAAATGATGCTTTCTTTAGAATCCCCGCCGATATTGACCTGGGTAACCGGCTCATTCACTCCGATCACCTGATAATATATGCCCCCTACTTTTAATAAATGTCCCAAAGGATCCTCCCCTTTTACAAACATCTCTTCATAAACCCTTTTCCCGATTACACATACTTTCCTTTTGTCCCTGATATCAATATCATTCAAATAGCGTCCGTATAACATGCTTTGCGGTTCAATAAAATTATATTCCGGATTCAATCCCTTTATATAATAGGTCCCGTATTTATCTCCCCTTACTACATTATTATCTTCTTTCCCCCCGAACAAAATAGGAGAAATGTATTTCAATTCAGGTATCTGTGCCCGCAACATTTCCATGTCCTCATTGCGGAGCTGCCATCTACGCCCTTTCCGGAATCCTTTATAAGCCTCGGTTGTCGTACTGGCAAAAAAATAGGCAGAGTTTTCAGCAAATCCTTCCACTCCGGATTTCACACCGTTTTCCAGCCCATAACCGGCTCCTGACATTACAACCAACATAAATATCCCCCAAAACACACCAAATGCGGTCAACACACTCCGCATTTTATTCCGCGTTATGGTAATCCATATTTCATGCCAACGATCCAGATCAAACATCTTATATCAAACTTTCTGTTTATTGAACTCTATTTATGCCGACTCTGCTTTTATTCATACCGTAAAGCTTCAATCGGCTTTATACTTACAGCTTTCCTGGCAGGGAAATATCCGGCTAAAATTCCGGCAACAATCAAAACAAAGGTTGCAGCCAGAACAATAGATAAGTCTACAGTAGGATTTCTGAAAACACTCATTTCGTCTGTCGCCCCTGCGCTTAGCAGTACATGATTCACCAGCTCCGTCAATCCCACCCCGGCAACCATACCGATATAACCAAAAAATCCGGTAATCAATAATGCTTCCAGAATAATCAACTTCAGTATAGAAAAAGGGGTTGCCCCCAAAGCCTTGCGTATTCCAAATTCCTTAGTTCTTTCCTTTACCGTAATCAGCATTATATTACTGATACCCACAATACCGGCTATTAAGGTGCCAATTCCGATAATCCATACAAAAAGATTAATTCCATTGAAG
>JAEXFF010000195.1 GCA_023400335.1 Bacteroidota bacterium | reverse complement strand
CCCTATACCCGGCTCATACTTCCAGGCAAATATTTCATTTCCCTCCAATGCCAGTGATAAAAACTCTTTCTCCTTGCGGAGATGTTCCCGGGCTTCTTTTTTCTGGCGGGCTTCCCTGACATAAAGGTAAGAAAGATAGGTAATCAAAGACAGGATCAAAATTGTGGCTAATGTACAACCAATGATAATAGAAACCCGATGCCGTTGATAAAAAGGAATATTCACAATCTCATAATGAGCCGGGACAATATCCGGAGAGAGATGCCAACGCATCAATTCTTCCCAATCGACTACATATTTTTTCCTACTTTGGGAGATCGGGAGTTCCCAAACCGATTTCCCTTTTAAAATCTGGGCTGCATACTTAACGGCTTCCGTCACTTGGATATCCAGCGTAGTAATATATCCCCCCAATACGCCCTGATGGTATCCAAAGCACTCGTTAATCACAGTAAAAGTCGGAATAGAAGCCATTTGACCAATACGGGTAGAAGTAAAGTCGTATTTTGTTTGGACAAAAGCAGAATATTTTGACATACCGCTAATTGCCCATAAAATCCCGCTTCCTTTATTATCCCGAAGGTTTGTAAAGAAAAACTGAGTCGTATCAGGGCGCATTACACGCTGAAGCATTTTTTCAGAAACAATATCAGAAAGTACGGGCCGGTTTACTGTTGTAGAGTCCTTTAAATAACCGTATAACAACTCCGACAACCCCATATCCTTTCTTTCCAATTGCCTGGCCAGTTCTAAAGTCACCTGCCGGCCTAAAAAAGTATTATCATAAAAAAAACGGATTCGGGTTTTTCCCAATAATTCTTCTATCATGTTTACCGTCTCAAGATAATCCGGCCTATCCCAGTATCCTGTGACGTTATCAAACTTTTTTAATAAATTCCAATTGGGAAAATTCACTCCGGAAAAAACAACCGGCGTATTGAAAACCAAAGGATGTCCACAAGCCAAAGTAGAGTAAGTAGCCTGATCTTCGTTTACTAAAATTAAATCAGGACGCCAGGAACCGATAGAATCCAAATAATCGTATACCCGTTGTTTTTCAGGTTCCTCCAAATACTGCTCACAGTCCAGATAAAAAATCCGGAGATCGGCTTTGATCCCTTCTTTTTTGAAATTTTCCAAGATCATCCGGTTATAATCCGGATAAACAACATAATCCGAATCATAAGAATGAATTACCAGAACACGGGATTTTTCTTCTCCATTAGCCCAGCTGCTAAACGGAAATAGAAAGATAAACCACAGAAGGCTGATAAAATGTATTGAGAACAAAAAATCTTTCACTGTCGGTATTGATGTTGTCAAACACCTACAAATGTAATAATTCCCCGGAAAAAAACAGGAAAAAGATTGTTATTCTTCAAAATCCCCTTTCCTTTCAAAATAAATCATTCTGTTTTCAGCAGTAAAACATTTTATTCCGTTTTTAAAGTCTTTACAGGATTTGCAGAAGCTGCTTTCCAACTTTGCCAACAAATCATTAAACCTGCAATAAAAAGGGCAATCATTCCGGAAATCACAAAAATCCACCAATCCAGAGAAATACGATAATTAAAACCGGACAACCAGCGGTTCATCGCATAATATCCTACCGGACAAGCAACAAAAAAGGCCAGTATAATCCATTTTATAAAATTATTCATCAACATCTGCAGCACTTCCCGTATAGAAGCTCCATTTACCCGACGAATACCGATCTCTTTGATCCGTTGTTGTATAAAATAAGTGGCCATGGCCAAAATCCCCATAGCAGAAAGCAGTATCGCCAGTATGCATAAATTTCCGATCATACTGGAAATCCGGTCAATATTATCGTACCATTGTACAATGGCATCATCCAAAAAAACAGATTCAAAAGGGGTCCCGTCGCTCAACTGTTTATATACATTTTCAACTTCGTGAAAAGCAGCGTAGGCATCATTACGTTGCAATTGTACCAGCATGCACCACGGACATTCCGGCGCTTGCATAAGAGAAATCATCAAAGGTTCCAATGAATGGGACAAATCCCGTATATGGAAATTATTTACAATTCCGCGTACCGGCTGCATCCGGTTATCCATTTTAAATTCCAAAGGTAACTCTCCCAATCCCAGTTGCCTCACGGCTTCTTCATTTAACCAGACACTTTGATATTTTAATACATTCCGTTGAGAAGTACTGCCAAATGTATACTCGACATATTCACCACCCTCCAGATTTGTATTTCCAGTAGGCCTTTCCTTTATACCCAGCATCCGGAAAAAAGAAGAATCCACTTTAAAGGTTTGAAAACTCAGTCTCCTTCCTTCATAATCAAAAGTCAAATCACTTCCTCCATATATCGGATCACCACAAGTAAAAGCAACTTCTTTTACTCCGGCAATCTTCAATAATTCATTTCGTAATGTTTCTTTTTTACCGGCATCCAAAACATAGGGGAAACGAACGATTTGATCCCGGTTAAAACCCATATCGTAATGTTGCATAAAATGTGTCTGCTTTATCAGTACGATGGTACAAATCGTCAATACAATCGCAATCGTAAACTGAAAAGAAATCAAAGCTTTACTATATACTCCTCTGGTTCTCTTCCGGAATACTCCCTTCATTACTTCTATGGCATTATAACGGGTTATCACCCAGGCCGGTATACTTCCCGATATAAAACCGACCACTAATATCAATAATAATGCATACAAGAGCAGGAGAGGAGAAAAAGCGGATGCCACTTCTATATGAGTAGCCATCAAGTCATTAAATACTGATTCCAGTAATATACTGAAAACACAGGCAATCAGAAAAGCCACAAAACTTAAAATAAGCGATTCTCCTATAAATTGAGAAAAAAGCATGTTACGCGAACTTCCGAACAATTTTTTTACAGATATTTCCCTTGCCCGCATACTTCCCTGTGCAATGGATAAATTAATATAATTTATAATTGCCAATAGTAAAATCGTCAAACCTATAGCCGACATCACTGCAATTAAGGATTTACTGTTACGTTTTCCCCCTCCGCCGTAAGGACTGAAATAAATTTGTTCCAAAGGTTCGATTACAAGTTTCTTAGGACTATTTTCCCGTTGATATTGAGAGGTATTTTTCTGCAAACAGGTTAGTATATCTTTTTCCCGTGCTTGCAGGTTTGTTCCCGGTTTTCCCATTAGGTAAAGACTAAACGTGGCTATTCCCATTTGTTCCAAAACATCCCCATTTTTCCATCCCCAATAATCGGATAAACCGGCAATATTGACAGCTGCATCAAAACGAGAGAAATGTGTATTCTCAGGAATATCTTCCATTACTCCCGTTATGGGAACAGCAATACCTGAAATCTGAATTTCTTTCCCTAAAGGCGATTCATTTCCATACAATCTTCTCGACAACGACCGGGTAATGACCATACTGTATTTCTCCCGCATCACTTCCTCCGGAACCCCTTCCAGCAAAGGGAAAGTAAACATTTTGAAAAAAGTCGGATGTACATAAGCACAGGTATACCGAATTTTTTCTGTAGGAGAAACCGGAACAATTCCTTGCCGGTTTAACATAAACAGAGAATAGCACTCTATTTCCGGGAATTGCTGCTGTAACAAACTTGCCATGGGGCCGGAATATCCGTAATCCAATTCATTTGCCACCCGAAACAGACGGTCTTTATGTTCCTGAAAAGAATCTACAGCCAACTCCTGACGGATGTAAACACTCAGCAATATAACAAAAGTCAAAGCCGTCGCAAAGCCTAAAATAGTTACAGAAGAATATAATTTATTTCTGGAAAAATTACGGAGAAACAATTTATAGCCTGAAAATTGCATAATTATTTTATTTAAATAAAATTACTTTTAGCCTTTTTGTACGTTCGATAAAAAGCCTTCCCCATCTTTTTCCTGCTTCACGGTAATACAAATTTTTCTACTTATTCATTTTGTAAAGCCTTTACCGGATTTTCAGATGCCGCTTTTATACTTTGCCAGCCTACAATTATTGCTGCAATAAAAAAAGCCATACAACCCGCTCCTAAAAACAGTTCCCAATTCAAATCCGTCCGGTAAGGATAATCCTCCAGCCAACGGTTCATAATATACCAAGATAAAGGACAGGCAAAAACAAAAGCCAACGCAATCCATTTCATAAAATTACCCATCAACATAGAAAGAATCCCGTTTATTGTAGCCCCATTTACCCGTCTTACCCCGATCTCTTTGATCCGCTGCTGTATAAAATACGTAGCCATGGCCAAAATTCCCATCATACACAGCACTATAGCCAGCATAGAAAAATAACCGATCAAACGGGCCGTATGAGCTTCCGATTTATACCAGTCGTCAATGGTTTGGTCCATAAAACCGGCATCAAAAGGTTGCCCATCGGTAAAATGACTATATGTTTTTTTGATCTGATCAAAAGTTCCGGCTGCATTCTCCGGAGAAATTTTTACCAAAATCGTCCAGAAATTCAGCTCATCCGATTGAAAAGGAGAAATAATTAAAGGCTCTATTTCACATGTCAAATCTTCTATATGAAAATCCTTTACAATACCTAAAACGGGACATTTTTGTTCATAATACATGAATTCTGTCGGAACACCTTTGGCTTCAATCGCTTTCACAGCTGTTTCATTTAACCACACCCCGTTTTTATCGTATGCAGTCCCGGTTGGAATAACCTGTAAATCCAATATTTTAAAGAAATTAGAATCTACGACAAATTGCTGGAAACTGATCTGTTTACCGGTACCTGCATAATCGGTCATGGTCTGATTGTTTCCTCCGTCAATCGGAGTACCCCGTACAAAGGACACTAATTGTACGCCCGGAATTCGTTCAAATTCACTTTGTAAAGCATTTTTTTGCTGACTTGTAATTTTATTATCCAACCAAACGATATAGTTTTTATTGTATCCCAATTTATAATTTCGCATAAAGTCCGTCTGTTTCCAAATAACCAGCGTACAAATAATCAATGTTATCGCTGTACAATACTGGAAAGAAATCAGTACTTTACTATAGATCCCCTTCGTCTTTTTACGGAAAACTCCCTTCACAACTGCTACCGGATTAAAGCGGGTGATAATAAAAGCAGGTATTATTCCGGCAATTATACCAATAATTCCGACTCCCAATAAAGCAATAATCAGAGTTACAAAGGTGAGATGTTGACTCAATTCGATATGTGTCTTCAATAAATTATTAAACCAAGGAATTACAGAAACGGTAAAAATACAAGCTAAAATAAAGGCTACATAGCAGAGACTGACCGATTCTGCAATAAATTGACGGAACAAAGCCCTGTTATTACTACCCAGTAATTTCTTTATTGCCGACTCTTTTGCCCTAAAACCGACCCGCGCTACGGAAAGGTTATTGTAATTGATCAACGCCAAAATCAAAATAATCCCGACAATAGCCATCATGACGGAGACAAAAGTACGGCTATTGTGATGTACCCCGTAAGTCAATTTCGGACTCCAATACACCTCTTTCAAAGGGTCTAAAAAAAGTTGTTTTCTGTAATTATCCTTATACATCCAAAAGTCTTTTTTCAGGTATTCGAGCATAACCGGAATTTTAGAAAAAAGCTCTGCACCCGGTCGCACCATCAGATAAGTCGCAAAGGCAGAACTATTGTTATTTCCAATCCAACCTGCATTCAAACTATTAAAATTCAACAAGGCATCGCAAGTTTTAAAATGGGTATTTTTCGGGAAATCCTCCGCCACTCCGACAATTAACCATCCGGTTTCACCTCCCATATTCAAATCTTTTCCAAGAGCCGATTCATCGCCAAACATCTTCCGGGCAAAAGAACGGCTAATAACTACTTCTTTTTTAGCTTTAAAATTCCGTCCTTCTGTCAAAGGAAAAGAAAACATATCTAAAAAAGCCGTATCTACATATAAACTGTGAAGCAGTAACTTATTCCCATCTGCTGTCGTCGCATAATCTGAATTGTTTTCATATATCCTCGTATAAGCTTCGATTTCCGGAAAAGCATCCTTTACGCCTTGAGCCACCAAAGCTCCCCAGGTCGCTCCATCTTCCCCTTCCATCCGCACAATCCTGTCTTTGTTTACATGAAAGTCATCCACAGATAATTCCTGACGAATATAAACACTCAATAATAGTACAAAAGTTAAAGAAATTGCAAAACCAATGATTGTTATTACCGAATATAATTTATTCCGGATTAAACTTCTGACAAATACCTTTAAATCCAAAAAATTCATAGCCGTTCAATTAAATTTACGTTTTCGGAATAAAAATTGAAATGTTGAGTAAACAGATGAGAATTTTTATCCGTTTTTAGCTGAAGGGAACAACCTTTATGCCAAAAGAATAAAATAGTGAATTTCAACATTTTAAATACTTGATAAACGTTTTCACCTGTATAATTATTTTACATTCCTGTCTAAATTTTTACCCCTCAGCAGGAAGAATACATTACCCAAAAACTTCTCTTTTTACTCTGTTTTCAAGGCTTTCACCGGATTAACAGTAGCTGCTTTCCAAGTTTGATAACTAACCGTCAGCAAAGCGACAAAAACCACAATTAAACCGACTGCTGCAAATATCCACCAACTGATTTCCGTACGAATACGGAAATTTTCCAACCAACGGGAAATAAAAATGTAAGCGATCGGGCAAGCTAGCACAAAAGCGACCAATACCCACATTAAAAAATCACGGTTTAATATGAGCAGGATTTCGCCAACTGTTGCACCATTCACTTTACGAACTCCTATTTCCTTAATACGTCTTTGTGTCGCATAAAAAGCCATGGCAAATAAACCGACAATACTGATCAGTAAAATCACGAACATAGCCGAAGATAAAATTTTACCGGCATTGGTTTCCGCCTTATATAAATTTTCATAAGCCTGATCCAAAAAACCGTATTGGAAAGGCACATGGGGTACCAATTCTTTCCATTTTGCTTCTATCGCCCGAATTGCCACCTGCGGGTCCCCTTTTATTTTAATTAAATAAGGAACACCCCTGCTTCCCCAGGACTCGTTCAATTTTAAATAAACCTGAGGATCGACTCCCTGATGAAAGGACTTGGTCTGAGCATTTTTTACAACACCCTTTATGGGATAATAAGAACCGTAAATCAATAAATTTTCTCCTACAGGATTTTCCATAGCCAATAATTGAGCTGCCCTTTCATTAATCAGGCAATAACGAAGAGAATCATGCACTTCCCGGAAAGGATTTTCCCCTTCTATGACTTTCATCCCCATCAGATCGAAATAATTGTAATCAACACGGCACATCTCCATCAGATATTTATCCTCCATCCCTTCTTTACCGACAGTCCATCCCTGTACCCAATCGGTCGGCAAAGAATTTTTCCGGCTTACATCTTTTATCGCGGGGCATTGTAACAAATCATGCCGTACAGCTTCATAATGTTTCGCAAAATCATCCCGCCCTTCTACATACAAAACATTTTCTTTATCAAATCCCAAATCGGTACTTATCATAAAATGAACCTGTTTATTGATAAAAAAGATGGAAATCAAAAAAATCACAGAGGCTGTAAATTGAGCTATAATCAATCCTTTTTGTAAAAAAGAAAGGTTTTTACCTTTGAATTGCCCCCGCATGGTTTCTACCACTCCGAACTTAGTCATATATACAGCCGGGAAAAAACCGGCAATAAAAACAGTAAAAAGAGTAAGTCCCCCTAAAAAAACATACAATAAAGGGGACTTGAAATCAATATAAATATTGCTATTGGCCATTTCATTAAAAAACGGGACTCCGACACAAGCTATAACTACTCCAAGACCAACAGCCATTATTACATAATAAAAAGTCTCCGTAAAAAATTCCCGGATTAAAGAAATTTTATCTGCTCCATGTGTTTTCTTTACACCTATCGCCTTAGCTCTCAAAAAGGAAGTGGATATAAAGAGATTAATAAAATTAATACAGGCGATCAATAATACCACTAAAGCCGTCAGTAAAAAAATCATTACCAAGGACTTGCTCCCTTTGGCAATATTTTCTGATCCGCTTTCTGTAGAGAAATGAATATCTTTTAAAGGTTCAAGATAGACGGAACTCTTCCGGTCCCGGAAAGAAATCATACGATCTGACAACAATTGAGTCAATTCGTTTTGTAAAGTCGGAAAGTTTGTCGTAGGCTCAATCTGAAAATAGGTGATATAAATATCCGAACCGCCCCACACATCCCTTGCATACCAACCGAATAAAGGAACAATCATATCAGCCTGCAAATGAGAATTAGCAGGCATATCATACATGATTCCCGTAACTTTAAAATTTTGCCCTCCGTAACGGAGTATTTTCCCTATCGGATCTTCTCCGGGAAAATATTTAAGTACAGTTGATTCGGAAAGTACAATATTGTCCGGTGCTTCAAAAATGCTAGCAATATTTCCCACCTTCAGGGGAAACGTAAAAAAAGTAAAAAAATTAGTATCTGTGACTAAAACCTTATTTTGGTTATATACGGTGTTGCCGATCCAGATTTCGCTATCAGTCCAGGCAGCAACCCGGCACATTTTTCGGATTTCCGGAAACTTATCTTTTGCTTCTTCCCCGAAAGGTTTAAACGTTGAACCAAAACGAGTCGATTCATTATTTTTAAACGTATTTATAGTCAAACGATAAATCTGATCTCCATGCTGATGAAAATTATCGAAACTCAATTCATTGATTCCCCATAACCCGATGAGTAAAGCCACAGCTATACTAATTCCCAGACAACCAATACTCAGTATACCAACGGTTTTCTGTTTTTTCAGATTTCGTACAAAGACTTTGAAACTATTCAGATTCATAAAATTTATTTTATATGTTCCAGAGACGTTTCTGTTATTCACTTTTCAGCACCTTTACCGGATTTACATTGGCTGCTTTCCAAGTCTGGTAACTAACAGTCAGTAAAGTCACAAAAAATGTAATGATTCCCACAAGGGCAAATATTCCCCAACTTAAAGAAGTTCTCTCCACAAAACTTTCCAGCCAATGGGATACAAAGATATAAGCCAAAGGACAAGCGATCAGAAAAGAAATTCCGACCCAAACAAAGAAATCGCAGTTCAGGATTAATAATAATTCCCATACTGAAGCCCCATTTACTTTCCGCACTCCGACTTCTTTCAGCCGGCGTTGTGTGGTATAATAAGCAATGGCAAATAAACCTGCAACACTAATAATCAACGTAATGATCATGGCAACCCCCAATATCTGTCCGGCATTGGTTTCCGCCTTATATAAACGGGCATAAGTATCATCTAAAAAATAATAATCAAAAGAAGTACCGGGATTGAGGTCGTTCCATTTATTTTGAATCAGGTGAACGGCTTCCTGCGGGTTTCCCTGTATTTTAAACAGAACGGTAGGATCACCGATCCAGTCTTTTTCAAAAGTAAAATAAATTTGCGGATCTATTCCTTGGTGAAGTGACTTCGTCTGTGCATCTTTTACCACTCCCCGAACAATATAAAACCGGTTATCTGTATATAGTTTTTCTCCTACAGGTTCAGTAAAACCTAACATCCGGGCCGCTGTTTCGTTCAAAATACAATAATGTAAAGAATCTCCGGAATCTTCACTAAATTCTTGTCCTGCAGACATCCGCATGCCCATCATATCAAAATAATTGGGTTTTATTTGGCAAAATTCCATCAGATATTCCTGATCATCACCCGGTTTTTTTACCGAATTTCCCCTGCACCAACCCGCCGGATCCGTATCTTTTAAAGTTACATCTTGAATAAAGGGATAACTTTTCATTTCATTCCGGAACGCTTCGTAATTCTTCACAAAACCGCCCCGGTCATATACATATAAAACATTTTCTTTATCAAAACCCAAATCTTTATGAATCATGTAATTTACCTGTTTATTGATAAAGAAAACAGATATCAGAATGATGATAGAAGCCGTAAACTGTACAATAATCAAACCTTTCTGTAAA
Source organism: Bacteroidota bacterium (assembly GCA_023400335.1). GTDB lineage: Bacteria > Bacteroidota > Bacteroidia > Bacteroidales > Marinifilaceae > Culturomica. Next base: position 9,360 of record JAEXFF010000195.1, on the reverse strand, counting down.
AAAGAAAGATTTTTCCCTTTAAATTGTCCTTTTAAAGTAGCTACAGCATTGAATTTGGTCATATACAAAGCCGGAAAAGTCCCTGCCGTCAACATGACAAATAAAGTCACCCCGAGCAGAAAAATATATAACCACGGATTCAAAAAATCAATTGTCAAATGATAATCCGCCAGGCGATTGAATAATGGTAAAGTCAGCTGAGCCACCACCACTCCGATCACCAAGGCAATCAATACATAATAAAATGTCTCCTTATAAAATTCACGTATCAACATTCCTTTTTCTGCCCCATGAGTTTTTTTCACTCCGATGGATTTAGCTCTTAAAAAAGAGGTAGAAATAAAAAGATTAATAAAATTAATACAAGCAATCAACAAGATTACAAAAGCCGTTAACAAAAAAACCAGTACCAAACTTTTATTTCCATGGGCTACATTATCGAACTTAAAGGAATTATTAAAATGGATATCCGATAAGGGCTGCAGTTTATATTCAAAACCCAGTTGTTGCCATTGAGAACTGGTGATACGGATCAATTCCGTCATTCCCTTTTCGAGACGAGAAATATAAGCCGGATTCTCTATTTTGAAATAGGTCAGGAAGCAATCTGTAGAACCGTAACCCAAATACTGATCTTTTGCCCAATAACCCAGGAAAGGACTAATAATATGAGCTTTGAGATGAGTATTCTCCGGCATATTTTCCATTACAGCTGTCACTGTAAATATTTTATCCTGTATAGTCATCATTTTTCCGATGGGATTTTCGCCAGGGAAATACCGGTTAGCAGCAAATTCATCGATTACTAAACCATCAGGAGCAGAAAGACAAGTACGCGGATCTCCTGTTTTTAAAGCAAATGTGAAAAATGTAAAGAAATTGGAATCCACTAAAAAGATTTTATTGTCCTGATATATTATATCATTAATTTTTACCTCCAAATCTTGTAGTGTAATCCGGCACATATCTGTAATTTCCGGAAACTTTTGCACCGCATCAGATCCTAGAATTTTATAAGTTGAACCAATAGCAGTGGGAGTATTGTTCAGCATTAGACTCCCGTATACCCGATAAATTCTCTCCCCGTCTTTCTGAAACTTATCAAAACTGAATTCATTAGCCGCCCACAATCCGATAAGAATTACCACAGCAATTGCAATGGCCAAACTCCCGATACTCAAAATACCAACCGTCTTCTGCTTGATTAAATTTCGCCAAAAAATTTTTAAACCACTTCTTTCCATATGCTTTCAGTTATATAACTTCTGTATTTTTTACTTATTCATGTCAAATTATATGCCAAATATATAACTGATTAATAGTTATACATTTAACTAAGAATAGAATTAAAATACTGTCTAAAAAATGGACAAAACTGTTAAATAATTATACAGATAGAAGGGAAGAAAAGGATGAATTGTTCAACCATTTAAATGTAAAAGGTTTAAAGAAGAAAAAGGTCTAAAAGATTGATGATGCTACCTTTACCGGATAAAGATCCGGCTAAAATTTGCAGAAAAATTTATTATCTTATAAAGATACATTACCCGCAATTTTATTCTGATTATCAAATAAAACACAAGTCTACAATCAAACCTTCTCCGCCCCTTCAACAGTCGAACAATCAAACCTTTTGAACATTTAAACGCCCTATTCGCTTTTTAAGGCTTTTACCGGATTTTCTGTAGCTGCTTTCCAACTTTGCCAACTCACTGTAATGAGGACAATTCCTAAAGTAATTACTCCAGCCAACAAAAATATCCACCAATGAATAGGTGTTTTATAGTTAAAACTCTCCAGCCAACGACTTATAACATACCAGGCAATGGGGCATGCAATAATAAACGAAAGGATCAGTAAACGGAAAAAATTGCGGTTTAATAACAACATGATCTGGCTTTCAGTAGCTCCATTCACTTTCCGGACACTGATTTCTTTCCGTTTATACTGAGCGTTGAAGACAATCAGCCCATACACTCCTACCAGGGCTAAAATAATAGCAATACTCCCCATTAATGAAATAACCTGCATCAGACGTTTCTCAGCTTCATAACTTTGCTGTAAAGATTGATCCAGAAATTCAAATTCAAATATTCCGGAAGGAGATAAACGTTCATAAATTTCCTTTATTTTTTCGATAGTAACCGAAAAAGAATGGCCGGACAATTTCAGGAACATATATTCATAACCCGGTTCGTTTTGACAAATAATGGCCAAAGGACCGACGGCTTTGCGTAATGACATATAATGAACATCGTGAGCAACTCCGACAAATCGTCCTTTAAATGTCGGACTCGGAAAACTACGTTCCAAATAACGTTCCAAAACCGGTTGTTTTTTCACAGCTGTCTCGTTTAAAATAATTTGTCTTTCCGATAAATCAGACTGAGAAAAATTTTCTCCTTTTATTAACCCTATTCCAAAAAAGTCCATAAAGTTTTTATAAACGATCCAACTGTCTAATTGTACTGCTTCCCCATCAATTTCTGTTCCTGCACTCGAGACTAAATCTTCACCCGGTACATAATCGGAAAATGTATAATCTGTTACACCGGGAACAGCTGTCATCTCTGAAATTAAAGTTTCCTGATTAGCCATCAAATCCCTGTCCAGTTTCAACCAACCGATGTTCTCCGTCTGGAATCCCAGGGAGTAATCCTGCATATAACGATATTGGGCTCCCATCAATAAAGTACAGGTTATCAACACAATAGAAATAACAAATTGAAAAGCCATCAAACCGTTTCTCAAACGAATCCCTTTAGGGGTCATCACAAAACTTCCCCTTAACACCATTGCCGGCTCAAAAGAAGTAACGTAAAATGCCGGATATAAACCGGCAAAAATACCCAGTAGCATAGCTAATAAACCGATTCCCCCCATTATTTCCCAGTGATCTACCGGAATCAACGATACAGAAAACAAATTTGAAAAGCCGGAGATGGCAAACAATTGTAACAAACCGATAGACACCATAAAAGCAATTACGGTATAAGTAACAGCTTCTGCTACTAATTTCAGGCGCAGAGTGGCAGCTACAGCTCCTAATACTTTTTGAGTATTTATACTTTTCATCCGGGTAGGAGCCAACGACATCGAAAAATTAATAAAATTAATGCCTGCAATCAGGATAATTAACAATCCGATAGCTACCATTACTACAGCATTCCGACGGTCTCCTTTATCAGAAGCATCGTAAATCACCGTATTATCGTAAAATATTCCGGTCAAAGGAGACACACGCAAATAGGACTTTCCTTCTTTTTCTACCTGCTCTTTTTTATGCAACCCTTCAAAAATCTGATCCAAAGTAGCAATTTCCAAAGCATTAACCTGTTGCTGCAATACATTTCTATCCGAAGTTGCCGCTTTTATATAGATTTGCCCACTCCAGTCCCCCCAGTTTTCCTCTTCTACAAAACGGGTATAACAATTGTTTTTAAAAACAGAATTTTTCGGCATGTCTTTATATACAGCAGCTATTGTTACATCTTTCCCTTTCCCATTACGAAATATATGTTTCCCTACTGCCGATTCAGGGCCAAACCATTTCCGAGCCACACTTTGCGGAATCAACAACATATCGGGCTCCGTCAAAGCCTGCCGGGCATCTCCCTCCAGAATCTCTATACCTAACACATCAGCGAAACCAGCCGTTGCATTTCCACACATTTCTTTGAATTTATCTGATGAACCATCCGGTTTTTTCAGCAAGAATATATCTTTCTGATCATCCGCCATAACAAAATAATCTTCTACCAGAGGACTTTGATCCTTTAACATGCCACCTATCGGACTGGGACCGGAAGCACAGTATTGTAAAGACATCGGGAAAAGTAACTCTACCCGGAAAATTTTATCGGCATCAGGCCGGAATCGGTCGTATCCATTTTGAAAAACCAATTGGATAACAATTACGGCAAAAGCCGTAAAAGCGACCGACAACCCAACCACATTCAATATTCCGGCTATTTTAAAGCGGCGGAAATTAACCCAAAACTCTCTGATAACTTTCATATCTACTGATTTTAATTTGGCAAAATTAATTTTATGCCCGTGGATTAAATTTTTTAAAATTAAAAAATATCTCTGACTCCCCCTAACCGGTTAATGAATTTCCGGCTCCGATGAAAACGTAAAATCAGAAATGTCAGTTCTCTTCAACAGCTCCCGTACAGGAACCTTACTCCAAAGGGAAAAACCTTCCCCTTCCCTCAATCCTCAAACTTATAATTGTCTAAATCCTTAAATAACCCTAACTTCTCTTTTATCTATTCATTTTTTAAGGAATTAACCGGATTCTCCATCGCTGCCTTTAAACTCCGCCATAACAAAGTAATTAAAGCAATTGCAGCTGTCAATGCTCCCGCCACTATAAAAATCCACCAACTCATTTCTGTGCGCTTCAGATAAGATTCTAGCCAACGGCTCATAAAATAATAAGCCAATGGACAGGCAATCACAAAACCAACCAATATCGGCTTTAAGAAATTGACATTTAACAACCAGACAATCTCCGATATTCTGGCACCATTCACCCGGCGAATCCCTATTTCTTTCCGTTTCTGTTCCATCATAAAAGTAGCTAAGCCGAACAAACCCAGGCAGGAAATTAAAATAGCCAATACAGAGAAGAAAGATACCATATGAGAAGTTTGCTTTTCAGATTCAAGCCAATATTCTACATCTCCATTGAGAAAACGTATAACAGGCGGTTCTCCGAAAATTTCTTCCGTTCGTTTTTTTATCCTATCGTAAACTTCTCCTAATTTTCCCCCACTTACCCGTATACTCACGATATTCACCCACTCTCTTTCTTCCGGATAAATCGGGAAAATGACCAAAGGTTCTTCCTCTGCTTTAAAGTCATTAAAAAGGAACTGATCCACAACGCCTAAAATCTTCACTTTTGGGGTTTCTTCTCCCTGCTGAAAATATTTATCCAAAGCATTTCCCCCCATCAGTTCTGCCAATTTGCGGTTTACAACCACTCCTTCCTGTGATTCAGTAAAAAACTCTCCCTCTTTTAACCGGATGTCATATACTTTAAAAAAACTTTCATCTGCATACAGCATAGAAATCAAAGGATTTTGTAAAGGATCTTTCCCTTCCCAATTAAAACCCACCCCATTCCAATATATAGAAGTGGGAATAGATGTCGAAACTGTAGCAAAACGCACGCCTCCATCTTTCACAAGTTCATCCCGTAAAACAAACGCTTTCTGAACCTGTGCCTGATTGCGCAAAGATATATATAAAACTTCATCCCATTTATATCCCAAATCCATATTCTGATACATCCGGATTTGACGGGAAATGATCAATGTACATGCAATTAAGGTAATGGATACGGCAAACTGCAAAACGACCAGGCTCTGACGCAAACGGGCACTCCATAAGCCAACAGCATTCCGGCCTTTTAACACCTTTACAGGCAGAAAAGAAGACAAATAAAACGAAGGGTATAAACCAGCCAGCAAGGTCGTAATCACCAACATAATTCCTCCAATCCAGAATACTTCGGGACGAAGTAAATCAGAAACCCGGAAATTGCTTCCGATTATTGTTCCAAAAACAGGCACAATAACATAAGCCAATAAAAAAGCCAGAAAATAGGAAATCAATACCAATATAAACGTATTGGAAAGATAAATAGCAATTAAACTTTTGCGGGTAGCTCCCACCACTTTCCGTATACCCGTTTGTACAGCATTCTGGGAAAATGCGGCGGTTGATAAATTGACAAAATTAATACAAGCAATCAACAAGATCACCAAAGCGATTAATCCCATCAAGCGTACCTCCCGGATATGCCCGTGAGCATGTAAATAACGGTCCTTTAATTTTCCGGCTTTAATATACAACTTCGTTTCCGGCTGAGCTTTTATTGCCCGGTCCTTAATCTCTGTTGCAAACTTTTCAAAACCGGCCATATCTTTCAATAAGACATAACTTTCAAAGCTATTGTTATACCAGGCACTCAAGCCTTCCTGATTCCGTTCTATAGGCAAAAAAATAATCTCTTCCCTTCCTTGCCGGGCAACTGTCCGGTGCAGTGGCAAATTTTCTATAACGCCACATACAGTAAAAGTCCCGAAATCGAATTCCAGCGCCTGGTCTATAGGGGACTTATTTCCGAATATGATTTTCGCAGCCTTACGCGTAAGTACGCAACGATCTTTTTCTCCCTCGGTAAAAGGCCTTCCCTCTATGGTTGTCAAACTGAATAAATCGAATAAATCGTAATCCGCATCATAAGCCGAAATACCGAAATTTTCTGTCTCATATTTAACCGTCCGGGCTGCATTCCGGATACGAACAGCCTTCTCTATTTCCGGACGTTCCATCTTTAATACGGGAGCCACCGCAGGGGAAACACCCCAAAAAGTATTTTGTCCTTCATGATACCCCTGAAGGGTGACAATCCGGTCGATATTTTTAAACGAACGGTCTGTCTCCACCTGCCCCACAATCCACATGACAATCAATAAACAGCAAGCAAGTCCAGGAATCAGACTCAACATATTGATGATGGAAGACAATCGGTTGTGTTTAAAATTCCGGGAAAAATTTTTGAAAATGTTCATATATAAATTATAATGTTAAAAAATGCCTTTTTAAAAATCACGCCTTTATCTTCTCCTTTCCTTTAAAGTTTCAACCCTCCTTCCACATTTGCAATTCCTTCTTTCAAATAACCATCCATAATATTTACAATCCGGGTACCATAGCGGGCATTCTGTTCGGAATGGGTTACTTGAATAATAGTCATTCCTTCCTCCTGATTTAATTTTTTCAATAATTCCATAATTTGCCTTCCTTGTTCAGAGTGTAAATTCCCCGTCGGCTCATCTGCCAGCAATAATTTAGGACGGGCAACAATAGCCCGGGCAATACCCACCAACTGTTGTTGTCCGCCAGACAATTGGTCCGGAAATAAATCCTGCTTGGCTACAATATTAAAGCGATCCAGAATATCTGCCACAATTGCTTTTCTCTCTTTTCCCTTTACCCCTTTATACACCAAAGGCATCTCGATATTCTCATACACATTCATATCTTCCAGCAAATGATAAGCCTGAAAAATAAAACCGATATAATTCCGATGGCATAAATTCTTATCTTTTTCTGTCATTTTATGGACCGGATTACCCATAAAATAATACTCTCCTTCCGAAGGTTCATCCAGCATACCGATGATATTTAATAAAGTGGATTTACCCGCTCCACTAGGTCCCATAATACTCACAAATTCTCCTTCATTTACAGTAAAATTGACATTCTTCAGGATAAACGTACGCTGAAAGCGGGATTTATAATACTTGTCAACATTTTTTAATTCAATCATAATCTTGCCATTTAATTTTTTCTTAAATTTTACAAAACTTATGCCATTTCAAATAACAAATTCAATTACAATTATTTACATTTTTATATCCCTCAAAAAATGTCTAATTATTGGACAAGTTTGTCTATTAATTTGACAAATTTTATTTTTACCAATCTGCTTGCTCTCACACAAAATAAATGTCAATATTCATTACAATTTCCAAAAGTCTGTATTTAATTTTCAGTTTTCGATTTTTATTCGTTATTTTAGAATGCTAAAAACGGAAAATAACTTTATAAAGTTAATAAAAAACATTATTTATAAACCTGTCAGAAGCCCGAGTTTATCCGTATTTAAGAGAAACCGGATTCTGCACTTTTAAAATCAGTCCGATTATGGAAAAACAGGCAGCCAGAGAACTAATTGATTTTATCAATGAAAGCCCCACTAATTTTCACGCGATTCTGAATCTCAAAAAACACCTCCGGGAAAACGGATTTAAACAATTATTTTCCGGGGAAAGCTGGAATATTGAAAGGGGAGGAAAGTATTTCGTTACCAAAAATCATTCCTCCCTTTTCGCTTTTGTGCCCGGCAGTGGAGACATTGCTGAAAACGGATTTAAATTTATCTGTGCCCATAGCGATTCTCCTACTTTCCGGATTAAACCTCATGCAGAAATGCTTGTAGAAGGCAAATATCTCAAATTGAATACTGAAGTATACGGAGGACCTATTCTGTATACCTGGTTTGATCGTCCTCTTTCTATGGCAGGACGGGTAATGCTCAAAAGTAATAATCCACTAAAACCTGTCACCCAATTTGTCAATTTTAATCGTCCTCTATTAACGATTCCTCATTTAGCCATCCATTTTAACCGGGCTGTAAACGATCAGGGAAATCCGTTGAGCAAACAGAAGGATATGCTACCGGTATTAGGAATGGTAAACGAACATTTTGAAAAGGACAATTATTTACTCAACCTCATTGCCGCCGAAATGCAAATTCAGCCGGAAGAAATTCTCGATTTCGACTTGACCCTTTATAATTTTGAAAAGGGATGCCTGACAGGCATGAATGAAGAATTTATCTCCTGTGGTAAATTAGACGACCTGGCCATGGTACATGCCGGACTGAAAGCGTTATTGAATTCTAAAGAATGCCGTAAAACAAAAGTGCTGGCTATATTTGACAACGAAGAAGTGGGAAGCGGAACCAAACAGGGTGCCGGCTCCCCCATATTGAGAACAATCATCGAACGTATTGTATACAATCTGGGAGGAAGTCCTGAGGATTTATACCGGGCCATTCACAATTCCTTCATGATTTCTGCCGATATGGCTCACGCTTTACATCCGAACTATGCCGAAAAGCATGATCCGACAAATCATCCGGTAATGAACGGAGGACCGGTAATCAAAATCAATGCTAATCAGAAATATGTTACAGACGGAGATTCAGCAGCCGTATTTCAAACCATTTGTAAAATGGCAGATGTTCCTTATCAAACATTTGTCAATCAATCGGATATGGCAGGCGGTTCCACTCTTGGAAATATTCTGCTTTCTCAAATGGAAATGCGGGGAGTAGATATCGGTAACCCGATGTGGGCCATGCACTCTGTACGCGAAACAGGAGGTTCCCTGGATCATCACTATGTCATCGAAGCTTTTACGACTTTTTACAATATCTGACAGAAAGAGGAAGCCGATATCCGGAAAAGACATTCCGGATATCACTTTCTTTCTAATTCGTTCGTTACCATGGTTCGAATAAAAACAGCCTTATATTCTACTCTACCCGGACAAGATGCTCAAAATAAAATGGCTCCTCAACCTAAGATTATAGAAGGCTATGAAGGTATACATTCCGGACCGCCCGTTAAAAGCGCTGTCCTGATATTGATTATGCCGGATAATAATGAATTGGCAATTCCGTTTATCAAACGGACAAACCGAGGGAAATATCATGCCGGACAGATTGCCTTACCCGGCGGGAAAATGGAAGCTTGTGACAAGGATGCCATAGAC
>JAEXFF010000194.1 GCA_023400335.1 Bacteroidota bacterium | reverse complement strand
TTGTAAAACTCCTCATATACTGATTGAAGAAAGCTTCAAAAAGTTCCTCTGAAAAAGCAATTTGATAACTCCCGTCCTGCGGGCGGATCAGAAAACCTTCTTTCATATTCCCGACTTTTACTTCCAGGCCTTTATCCAACAAATCTTTATATTTCTTCGCCACAAAAGATTCAAACTGGGCTTTTTCATCAGGAGAAAGGACAATATCCAAATTTAAATTTCCTGAAGTAACATCCCATTTCTTTACAATAGAAATTAACAAGTCCTGAACAAAAGCTTTGTCTTCAAATCCGGTCTCAGCCATTTCCCCGGCTACCTCACCAGAAATCAGATGCGTAATGGATTGTTTTAAAGCTGTCAATGCCTGACGTGCACTCAAAGCCATTTCTGACTCTGCTTTTTTCTTCAGATTATCCACCTCTTGTGTACCCCCGGCGATCAGATCCTTTGCCTTTGCTTCAGCATCCGCAATGATTTTTCCAGCCTGTTCGTTTGCTTTATTGATGATTTCATCAGCTTCCTTCCTGGCCTTCTCCACCCCTTCATCATACAGCTTTTTTGTTAAAACCTCTAACTTATTTTCCATATTTGAATATTGTTTTGAATTATTCTTATAATCTCAATTCTTTTTTCTTTTCCAATTACTTGAAATACACCCATTAAATCCTCTGCCCTTCTCCATAATTTGAAGCCTCCAAATTAATATTTTTAGATTTAATAACAAATAAATCTCCCGAATTAAAACGTTTTAAATCGCTTCACCCGCTCTTTCTTTCTCTATCCGGAAACGTATTTTCCCTTTACGAAGAAACATATTTCTTTGTTTTAGCCGATTAATTTCTTTTAATTTGCGTTAATAACTTCAATTTTTCAAAGGAATGCTCGATCATAAATATAAGGTATTTTATCATTTGGCCAAAAATCCCAATACGACAAAAGTAGCCGAAGAACTATTACTCACCCAACCGGCTATTTCTAAAAACATAAAAGAATTGGAAAAAGAACTAGGCATCACTTTATTCCTTCGGGAAAAAGGTCGGATGCAACTGACGGAAGCCGGGAAATATTTATTTGAAAAAACCGAATTTCTCATACAAAGAGAACGGGAAATCGACTATGAAATGGGAAAAATGCGCGCATCTATTAAAGGGACCCTTTGTCTCGGAGCAAGTACGACCCTCTCTCAATACGTATTACCAGAAGTATTGGCTCGGTTTACAACCCAATCTCCCCAGATCAATATTTGTCTGACAAGCGGAAATACAGACCAAATTGAACACGAGATTCTCGCCGGGAATATCCAGTTAGCTTTTATTGAAGGAACTCCTTCCCAACCCGACATTCACTATATACCTTATATCCGCGACGAAATCGTGTTGATTACAGCCCAGAATACTCCCGTCGAAGAGAATATATCTCCGGAAAAATTTATTCAGCTTCCTTTTGTTTTCCGGGAAAAAGGTTCGGGTACTTACCATATCATCCGAAAACAATTAAAGGAAGCCGGCATTCATATTAATCTACTCAACAGCCGTTTAATATTGGGGTCAACCGAAGGGATCAAACATTATCTTCTGCATTCCGACTGTTTCGCCCTGCTTTCCATATACAGTGTACGCGAAGAATTATCCGCCGGCAAACTAAAATTGATAGAAATGAATGATCTCTCCATTCACCGTATGTTTTATATCATTCACCGTCAAGGTGAACCTGACCCGTATGCCCGCCAGTTTATGGAATTTACTTTAAAACAAAAAATATAAACTGTTTAAATATTCAACTGTTTTAGGTGGATGATCAGAAAAATAAATGGGGAGAGACATATTTGACCAGTAAATATCCCCCGCTCAACAACCAGGCATATAAAATTAAAGCCAATACAAACGGTTTTATTCCTGCCTTTTTGAATTTCTCGAAGTTGGTTTCTGCACCCAAGGCTGTCATAGCCATAGTCAATAAAAAAGTATCCAGATTATTGATAAATCCGATTGCCGGCTGAGGCAACAAATCAAAAGAATTAAAACCGATTACACCTAAAAATCCGATAGCAAACCAGGGTACAGCAATTTTCTGTCCTCCTCTCTGTCCCCCTTCTTTCCGGTTCGCCCGCATTCTGGCTTTGGCTCTGGCCCTGGCAATAACATAGCTGATAATCAACAAGGCCGGGACCAACATAATGACACGAATCATTTTGACAATAATGGCTACATCTGAAGTTTCTTTTCCAATCGCATTCCCTGCCCCCACAACGTGAGCGACCTCATGTAAAGTCGATCCGGTATAAAGTCCCATTTGCTCCGGAGTAAGCTGAAAAATACCGTTTTTATAAAGGACCGGATATAAAAACATAGAAAGGGTACCGAATATCACCACAGTAGAGACGGCAACAGCCGTTTTATAAGGTTTACTTTTAATAGTAGCTTCCGCCCCCAGAATCGCGGCAGCTCCACAGATCCCACTCCCTACAGAAGTCAAAAGAGCTACGCTTTTATCCATCTTCAATAATTTTCCGACAAAAACTCCTCCTGTAATCGTAACTGTTACAATAATAGCATCTATAATGATAGCCGGTAAACCGACATCCACAATATTCTGAAAAGTCAAACGGAAACCATACAGAATAATTCCCAGCCGTAATATTTGCTTAGAACTGAACAGGATTCCAGGTACCCAGGCTGCCGGCAAACGATTTCTCAAACTATTGGCATATAACATACCCAGGATAATACCTATAATCAACGGACTAAAGGATAACTTTTTAAAAAAAGGAAAATCTCCGATATAAAACGCCGCACAAGAAAATAAGGCGATCAGCAGTATTCCATGAAGCATATTGCCCCTTTTTTCACTTAATCTCATTTCAGGTTGTATTAAATTAGATGGATTAAAAACAATGCAAAAGAATCACATTTTATCGAGATATCCGGCATCAAAATAGTTATTGGGAATAACTTTTAGTTATCGTTCCGGAAACCTCCCTTGAAGGGATTTTGTCAATGGCTTTTTTACCTATCGTTTTTTTGTTTGCTCCAAAACAATTATCTTCGCACACGAAAAATCCGGAACTATGAATATAATTTTATTACTGACGGCCGCGGTTACCTCTCCGGCAACTGAAGCGAATCTCAGTTTATGGAGTCTGATTATTAAGGGAGGCTGGTTAATGATTCCTATTTTCCTCCTTTCCCTTGCAGGGATTTATATTATCTGTGAGAGGTTTTCAGTCCTTCGTAAATTAACCAAAACGCCACAAGAATTTACGGAGAGGATCGTCCGGTATATGGAAACGGGTAATTCTGCTGCAGCTTTACAAGAATGTAAAGCCGAAGACAGTCCTTTAGCCCGTATATTACAAAAGGGAATCCGTTATTCCCATATTCCTGTTTCGGAACTTCGCAGCAGTATGGAAAATGCGGCCAGTAGCGAAATTGCCCTGCTGGAAAAAGGATTATCCCTATTAGCTACGGTAGCCGGTATCGCACCCATGATCGGTTTTTTAGGAACAGTCGTGGGCATGGTCCAGGCTTTCTATGATATGTCTTTAGCGGGAAATAATATTAATATTACTTTGTTATCCAGAGGGATTTATACGGCAATGATCACTACCGTTGCAGGTCTGATCGTCGGAATTATCGCCTATTTCGGTTATAATATCTTAGTTGCACGGATAGAAAAGACAACTGACGAATGGGAAAATTCGATCTCGGCATTCCTCGATTCTTTATATACTTTAAAAAAGTAAAAAGCAAAGAAACGCTATGACCATTAAGAGAAAAAGCAAAATAAACCCTCATTTCAATATGTCATCTATGACTGACATTGTATTTCTCTTACTGATTTTTTTCCTTGTCACCTCCACTTTAGTAAATCCGAATGCCTTAAAACTCTTATTACCCAAAAGCACCAACCAACTTTCCAACAGGCAAACTGTCACGGTGTCCATCGATAAAAACCTGGTTTATTATTTTAATGCCAAAGTCACGCCTTTTTCTATGCTGGAAAGTAAAATCGTCAATGAATTAAAAAATTCGGAGGATCCTTGTATTCAGATTCAGGCGGAAAAATCAGTCCCCATTGAACATGTAGTCCGTATTATGAATATTGCCAAGACCCACGGCTATAAATCTATTTTGGCTACAGATCCCGAATAAAATCTTAACAACCGTTTATTTCGCTTTTTATCTCTTTTATTCACAGACCTTTCGTTTTTTTTCCTCATCAAGCGTAAAAAAATAAGTGCAACCATTTAAAATAGTTGACGTATACCTCCATATTATTAAAAATGATTTATAAAAAATCTAGCACACAGATTGATAATAAAAGAATGTTAAACTAAAAACAAACTAAGTATGAGACGTTTACTATTTTTACTACTAACCGGATTGTTTGCTCAGTTATTGGTATCCTGCTATCCTGAAGGAGCTGACAAAACGGTAGATTACGACGTTGCTATGACAACTTACGACCGGGACAAAGATGCAAACTTTTTTGCCAGTCTCACCACCTATTCGATGCCGGATACTATTGTTTATTTCGTAAGTAAAAACGACGAGATTAATGGGGGGCATCAATTCGACCAAGCTATTCTCAAATTGGTTGAATCGGAATTTCAAGCCTTAGGATACCAGAGAATTCAAGGTTCTGAAACAGATAAACCCGACTTTATCGTTACTGTTTCTGCTTTTTCAAATGTAAATTACTACTTCGTATACAATAACTGGTATAACTATTGGGGTTGGTATCCAGGTTGGGACTGGTACGGCTGGGGGTATTACCCGGGTTGGAATTGGCCAAGTTTCGGCCCTTATTACCCATGGGGCTCTATAAATCTGTATTCTTACCGTTCCGGCTCTATTGTAATCGATATGCTTGATCCGTCAAACGTTACGGAATCCAGTAATAAAATACCCGTATTGTGGAGCGGTATCGCAGACGGTATCATTGCAGGTTCCACTGATTATATCCTTCAACGAGCTGAAACACAAATCAGACAATGTTTCGTTCAGTCACCTTACTTAGGCAAATAATAGGATTTTTAAGCAGAAAGTTTATTACGATCCTATAAAATTATCAACTGACATTCATTATTTAAGATATAAAAAACGATTGAGTATGAAAAAAATATTAGTAATCGCAATCCTGTTGTTTGGGCTGAGTCCACTATTAAAAGCCCAGATGCTTAATCTCAACTACCAGATAAGCGTACCCCTCGGCGATATCAAAGATTTTACAAACAAAGGTAGTTTCAGAGGCGCAGACCTCGAATATCATCAGTTCCTGGGAGACTATTTTTCAATCGGCGGAGCTATCGGCTGGAACGTATTTTATCACAACCTGGACCACCACACTAATAATTTCCGCTTTCAGGGCAACGATAATATCTATACCATAACGGGCAATCAATACCGGTATATCAACACCGTCCCCCTGATGGCTATCGGACGTTATTATTTTACAGACAACACGACTTCTGTCCGTCCGTTTGTCGGCCTAGGTGTAGGTACACGCTGGACAGAAAAGCGCCTGGAAGTAGGACAATATTCTTCTACCATTTCCAGATGGCAATTCAGTTTTGCACCCGAAATCGGTATGTATGTCCCGCTCAGCGACCAGATTGCATTGAATTTCGGAGCACGTTACAGTTACGGTACGCGAGCTGCCCACGGCAGAGTACCCGAATTCCAGAGTTTTGCTTTCAGTATCGGTCTTATCCTCTTGGGAGCTCAATAAAATGTTTAAAATTCCGGCAGATCCGCCGGAATTTTTTTATCCTTCTTTTTTAAAAATTCATTTTAAACTAGCATATTTGCATATTAAAGAAAATTAATATGCATAAACTATTTTTATTATCTATTCTCTTCCTGCTCAGTGCCTGTCAAACGACACCCCCTCCTGCACCTGTTTTTCCTCTGCCCACCTCCAACCAAATCGAATGGCAGAAACTGGAAACATACGCTTTTATACATTTCGGACTAAATACATTTAATGATCTGGAGTGGGGATATGGCGACACGCCTGCCTCTACTTTTAATCCCACAGATCTGGATTGTGACCAATGGGCTCGCATTATAAAAGCCGCGGGATTAAAGGGAATTATGCTGACAGCAAAACACCACGACGGATTTTGCCTCTGGCCTTCCCAATACACAGATTATAGTGTTAAAAATTCTCCCTGGAAACAAGGAAAAGGAGATATCGTAAAAGAATTATCAGACGCCTGCCGGAAATACGGCTTAAAATTCGGCATTTACCTTTCTCCCTGGGACCGTCATCATGCCGATTACGCCTATGCTTCCTATGTAGACTATTTTCATAATCAAATGCAGGAACTGCTCAGCAATTACGGGGAAATTTTCGAGTATTGGTTTGACGGGGCCAATGGAGGAGACGGCTGGTACGGTGGCAGTTGTGAAAAACGGAATATAAATGCCCGTACCTATTATCAATACGAAAAAGCCCGTCAGACGATTCAACAGCTGCAACCACAAGCTGTCATATACGGCGGAACCTGCCCTGATATCCGTTGGAT
>JAEXFF010000190.1 GCA_023400335.1 Bacteroidota bacterium | reverse complement strand
GCCCACCGGTGTTCCGGGTGACCGGAGCAGCCGTACGTCTCACGGGTTGCAAGACCATGTATACCGACGTTTTAAGCTTTCCCGGCTGAGTCGGGGGGTAGGTCGCTTGAGCTGCAGAGTGATCTGTAGACTAGATAAATGATAGAAACCGAAAGGGACAGAACCCGGCTTACAGACCTGCTATTTTTTTTGTTTGAAAAGAGATGAAACCAGGTTTCTTGTGTGTTTCATCCTAAATAAATAGGTGTTACGATTTAAATTAAAAAATGAAATCAATACGTGAGATTTTCAGAATGGGATATGGTCCTTCTTCCAGTCATACCATGGGACCTAGCCAGGCAGCTGATTTTTTTAAAAACAAGCATCCGGAAGCCGATAAGTACCGGATTACTTTATACGGTAGTTTGGCTTTAACCGGGAAGGGACATGGTACAGATACCGTTATAAATAAAGTTATTGGCAGGCCTGAAGATACGGAAATTGTCTGGAGATCAGACCTTACTTTGCCACGGCATCCCAATGGAATGGTTTTTGAGTGTATTGTCGATGAAAAAGTGACGGATAAATGGGAAGTGTATAGTGTGGGAGGAGGAGCTTTATGGGATGCTGAAGGGACTTTTGATTCGGAAGAAATTTATCCGGTTACCACCATGGGGGAAGTATTGGATTGGTGTAAGAGGGAAGGCTGCACTCTGGTGGATTATGTAGCGGCTCATGAGTCAGCTGATATTTTCGATTATCTGGCAGAAGTATGGGCGCAGATGCAGCAGACTATTAAAAACGGTCTGGAGAACGAAGGGGTATTGCCCGGTACTTTAAAATTGGCCCGTAAAGCGAGTTCTTATAATATCAAAGCCATGCAATCGGCAGGTTCTTCCCGTCCGATGGGAATGCTGTTTGCGGCAGCTTTGGCTACCTCAGAGGAAAATGCGGGAGGCGGACGGGTGACGACAGCTCCCACATGTGGGGCTTCCGGAGTGGTCCCTGCCGTGATGTACTTTTTAAAGCACGATCAGGGCATGACCGACCATCGCCTAATCCGGGGATTGGCTACAGCTGGATTGATAGGGAATGTCGTAAAGAGTAACGGATCTATTTCGGGGGCAGAGGTGGGATGTCAGGGAGAATTGGGGACTGCCTGTGCGATGGCTGCCGGGGCAGCTACGCAAGTGCTCGGGGGAACGCCCCGTCAGGTCGAATATGCTGCAGAAATGGGATTTGAACACAATCTGGGATTGACATGTGATCCGGTATGCGGGTATGTACAGATTCCTTGTATTGAACGTAACGCCTTTGTCGCACAGAAAGCCAGGGAATGTGCCATTTATGCATTGTTTTCAGACGGAAGACATATGGTTACTTTTGATGATGTCGTAAAAACCATGATGGAAACCGGAAAGGATATGCAGGCAAAATACCGGGAAACCAGTCTGGGAGGGTTAGCCAGCGTGTGCCTGAAACGTATGAAATGTAATTTTAATGATAATATGTAACTGATTATTGAAACTAAAACAGACAGATGTCGTTAATCTTTTTACAATGCTATCGGGACAGCAGCATTTGAAATTTAACGGTTTATAGATTATGGATCGAATCAGGTTGAAAGTATTGGGATTATCCTACAGTATGTCACAAACCGGCGCTTATGCACTGATACTGTCAGATGAAGCGGATTTGCACCGGATCCCTATTGTAATTGGAATGCCAGAAGCTCAATCAATTGCTATCCAGCTGGAGAAATTACAACCCCAGCGGCCTCTGACACATGATCTGATCAAATCCTTGACGGATAGTCTGGAAGTTAGCCTCAAAGAAGTGTTGATCTATCGTCTGGACGCAGGTATATTTTATTCTGAACTTTATTTTGAGACTCCCATGCGTATCGTAAAAATCGATTCCAGAACTTCCGATGCTGTCGCCTTAGCCTTACGTTATGGAGCGCCTGTATACACAACTCCCGAAATTATTGAGAAAGCCGGAATTTTAGTAAACCAGGATGTGAGAGAACAGCAACAGGGAGAAATACATACGGGGGTTGTAAATGTTGAAGAAAATCAATTTAAAGAATATACGATACAGGAATTAACTAAACTGATGAATGAAGCTATTCGGAATGAAGATTACGAACAGGCGTCCAAATTCAGGGATTTATTAAAAGCGAGAAAAAAATAGAAATTCGTTTTTCTTTATGTGTATGCAATAAAATGGGGAGATGAATATCCATTTTTAGAGGCATTTTAAAAGGAGTGCAGAAAGTGGTTAAAGGAGAAACGATAGGTGTACATTAATTGTAAATATATAGCTTATGAACAGTATTAAATTTGATTACAGTCCTGCCTGTAATTTTGTCAAAAAAGAAGAAATAAGTGCGTTATTTCCAGAAGCCGGAAAAGCTTTACAAAGCCTGAAAGATGGAAATTGTAAAGGAAATGATTTTTTGGGTTGGCTGGATCTGCCGGAGCAGATTACAGTTGCAGAATTAAAAGATATCGAAGAGACGGCCCGCGTTTTACGGTCGCGTACAGAAGTTGTTGTCGTAATTGGCATCGGTGGTTCTTACCTGGGAGCCAGGGCTGTGATAGAAGCTTTATCCGGAAGTTTTCACAACTTTGGAAAAGCAGATATGAAAATCATTTTTGCAGGTCACAATATAGGAGAAGATTATTATTATGAGTTGTTGAAATATTTGGAGGATAAGGAATTCGGTATTTGTGTTATTTCCAAATCCGGTACGACGACAGAACCGGCAATCGCTTTTCGTTTACTGAAAGAAATGCTGGAGAAGAAGGTTGGGAAAGCCGAAGCCGGTAAACGGATTGTAGCCATTACAGATGCCCGGAAGGGAGCTCTTCGTACATTGGCAGATCAGGAGGGATATAAATCTTTTATTATTCCGGATAATGTAGGGGGACGTTTTTCCGTACTGACTCCTGTAGGATTATTGCCGATTGCCATTGCAGGATTTGATATCGGGGCTTTGGTGAAAGGAGCTGCTGAGATGAGAAAACTTTGCATGGAGAATGAGATCAATCCGGCGATCGAATATGCTGCTACGCGGACGGTTTTGCAGCGGAAAGGCTATAAAATAGAATTATTGGCGAATTTTAATCCCAAATTACATTATATTATAGAATGGTGGAAACAATTATACGGGGAAAGTGAAGGAAAAGATCACAAAGGGATATTTCCGGCCGGAGTTGATTTTACGACCGATCTGCATTCTATGGGACAATATATCCAGCAGGGTCCGCGCATGATGATGGAAACGGTCATCTCGGTGGAAAAACCGCATTATCAGGTAAATATACCTGCTGATGAAGCAAACCTGGATAAATTGAATTTTCTGGCAGGGAAACGGGTAGATGAAGTAAATAAAATGGCAGAATTGGGAACGAGACTGGCGCATGTGGACGGAGGAGTGCCCAATATGTTAATTTGTTTACCGGAACTGACAGCTGAATTTATCGGACAGTTGTTTTATTTCTTTGAACTGGCTTGCGGGATTTCCGGTTGCCTGTCCGGTGTAAATCCATTTGATCAGCCCGGAGTGGAAGCATATAAAAATAACATGTTTGCCTTATTGGACAAACCGGGTTATGAAGAGGCTTCTAAAGCCATAAAAGCCCGGCTGAAATAGAGGTGCGGTTTCTTCCGGAAAATCCCTTAAGCTTTTTCACAGCTTAGGGGATTTTTTTATTTTTGTCCCCTGAAATGGAAGAAGGGATAACTCAACACACCTCAATAAATTGAAAAATGAAATCAATAGCTATTTTATGCGGGGGAGGACCTGCTCCCGGCATCAATACCGTAGTTGCTACGGTTACCAAAGTATTTTTAAAGGTCGGTTACCGGGTTTTAGGCATACATGAAGGGTATAAAGGTTTATGTGCAGACCATCCGGAAGTGGAAGAGCTGACCTTTGAGAAAGCCGACCAGATTTATACCCGGGGAGGCTCCCTGATCAGAATGAGTCGTTATAAACCGGAAGAAAAAGATTTTTCCTGTTCCTTTTTTTTGCGCTATGAGGTAGAATTATTAGTTACAATAGGAGGAGACGATACGGCTTCTACGGCCAACCGGTTGGCAAAATATTTGTCGGAAAACAATGTTCCCATACAAAATATTCATGTACCTAAAACGATAGACAACGATTTGCCTTTACCGGAAGGTGTACCCACTTTTGGATTTATGTCGGCAAAAGAAATGGGGATAAACATCGCTAAGGTTGTGAAAGCGGAAGCGGCAACTACTCAAAACTGGTATTTGCTGATGTCTATGGGCCGGGAAGCCGGTCATCTGGCTTATGAAATTGGAAAAGGAATACAGAGTGCCATGATTATTATTCCGGAAATGTTCGGGGGAAAAGAGATTACATTGGAGAAGGTAATCCGGTTAATTATTTCCGCTATGATCAAGAGGCGTATTCTCGGTCAGAAATCGGGAGTTGTTGTCATGAGTGAAGGAATTTTCCATTTTCTGAATGAGGAGGATATGGCGACTTCCGGCATTGTTTTCGAACGGGATGCACACGGGCATCCGGAACTCAGTGATGTAGGAAAAGCCTATATTTTAAATAAAATTGTCCGGAAGTGCCTGAAAAAATATGGTCTGGAGATTATCAGCCGTCCGGTAGAAGTAGGATATTCCCTCCGTTGTGCAGATCCTTGCGGATTCGACCTGACGTATTGTACGACTTTAGGAATAGGCGTGAAAAAACTCTTTGAGGCAGGTTGTACCGGATGTATGGTGGCTGTAGATGTACATCAGAATGTGATACCTGTTTATTTGCAGGAGGTAGAAGATGAAAATGGAAAAATTCCTCCACGCCTGGTTAATATGCAGAGAGAAGAAGTAAAAAGTACTTTTTCCGAAATGATTTATTACCTCACGCAAGCCGATCGGGAAAAGGCTAAAAATTATCTTCCCCTCCCGGAATATTTCGAATGGGATCACATCATGAAATAAAAATTCCGAATAGGCGAGAACTTTAATATTTTCACGTATGGAATTCTTTAAAATGTAATGGTCTAAGTATGTTTTCCTTGCAGGATTCAAAAAAAATGCTGATCTTCGCAATCGATAAAAATTGGGAAAAATTTTAATTTTAAAACAATTCAGAATGAAAAGATTTGCTTATTTTAAAAATTTATGGGTTGTAGTGCTGCTGCCTTTTCTTGTAAGCGGATGTCTGAAGTCAAAAGACAATCCTTTTGATTATAACGTGGACATTTACGTTTTACAAAAAAATAGTGAGAGTATAGCTTCAACAGAAGCTAAATTCGGATTATACGTGGGAATTTATAATCCAATCGGGGATTTAGTCTCTGCAGAAGTCAATGGGCCAACTTCTCTGAATATGGTAAAAACAGGTATCAATGCTTATGAGACAAAAATGACGGATAGTGAGTTCAGCACGGATATACCGCAAGGCGTCTACCGGATTACTGCCGCCAATAGCGAGGGACAGACAGCCTTTCACAATCCTTCCATCCGGATTGATAAGCAACTGGGAAATTTAATAGTGGAAGAATTTGTATACAACTCCCAAACCAATACTGTTAAAGCCAGGTGGTTGCCCGTTGAAAATGCGAATGCGTACTATTTAATGTATTCTATACAATCTTCGCAAAATAATTATTACCGGATTAATAACAGATATGTTTATTGGCACGATAGAGATCAGCAAGGGGTAACCCAGGGAGAGATTTGTCTGGATGGCTTGGAACTTATCGCAGGGACTCCGTTGAAGTTAGCTATTGTAGCTGGTTACGAAGGGGATCAGGGGACATTAATGCTGGAAAGTACTCCTCTTTATATAAAGATAAAAACGCAAGAAGAACCCAGTATTCCCGAATAAACAGGGATTTTTCAGGAAGGGCACTTGACGGTTTCCTGATTATTTGATAGAGGATATAGGGTAAATTTCATATCAATTCTTTAAAAAGCGTATGCAGACGAAGATCGAATGTGCATACGCTTTTTGTTTTCCGGATGACACGGTATTTATTGCTATGTATCCGGTTGTTATGTTGAGCAGCGTTTCTGGAAGATACAAGGACTTCAGAGCCCGTGAAAAATTTAAAATATAGGAATTTGATAAATTATCCCCAAAGAAATACGTTGTGGATTCGTATTGGAAGCCCCGAAATTGCGGGCGCATTGTGTATAGTCGTAAGATCGTCCTACATAGGTGAGGAAAAAATGTAAATTTTCCCGCATGGGATAATATTCTATACCTCCTATATATCCCCAGGATGTACTGTATTTCCCTTTTGCATACTCTTCGTTGGCATGGGTAACGGAAGCTGTTTCGTACATCCCTTTAAGGAATACGTTTAATTTCGGACGAATCCGGTAATTGAAATGGGCAACTAAGGCCATATAACGTACGTCTTCTGCTCTGTTTGTAAAACCGGCAGCATAAGCAAGACGGGAAATAATGCCTTTTCTATCCAACTCTTCTTTTGACAGCATAAAATCGAAATACATATGAAAGCGATGGAGATTTAATTCCGTCCCGAGAGCATAATAATACATATTCTTATTGGTTGCATCGTGGAATACAGAAGCGGACCAACGGGTACGTACCGTATTTTCCCAGAAACTTCCATTCCAGTTCAGGGTGTAGCCCAGAGGGGTCTTAGCAGCTTTAACCGTGGAATCGGTTCTTCCAAACATATCTTCGAAAGAACCGTTCCGGGAATTGACAACTTGAAACTGAAGTTCATGGTTATCCGTAATCCAGTAAGAGAAATCTACCCCCGTTTGAAAACTATGCATATTGGCAAGGAGATCGCAGTATTCATAGACTTCGATCGGGTTCAGATCGAATTCCATTCCTCCGAAAACGACCGATTCTTTCCCGGCAAAAATGGAGAATTTTTCCGTGACCTGAAATCCGATGGCTGCATAATCGATGGAGTTCGGCAGATTGTCCAAAGCTTCGGGATTGTTGCTCCGGTTGAGACGCTGCCGGTAGCGGTAAAAGATCCACCGGTTAATATTACCTTTGATTTCCAAACGAAGCTGGTCCATTTTAAAGGTAGCCTGTTCGGTACTGTTTCCCTTTGGATATACATTGAAACTTCCTTGCGTATTTAAAAATACATTTAATTTTTCTGTTTTCTTTTCGATTTTAGTAATGCGCTCGAATAATGTTTTTGCATCCAAGGAATCAATTTTGGAGGACTGAAAGCTTAGATGTTGTGAAAAAGCTGAAGCAAAACAAAATACAAGCGAGAGAAGTAAAAATAGTTTTTTCATCATTAAAAATTAAATAAATGATTCAAATCCTGTTTAAAAACTGTGGATTGTACTCTATTCCAGTAAAAAAAGTTACATAAAAACCTTTTTTCTTGTAGCTCTAAAAAAAAATACAGATATTCGTACAATTTTAAAACGGGAAAAAACAATAAGTATGAAAACATTAAAAATGGTCAGGTATGGGCTGCTTTTGGCCACATTACCTTTTTTATTGAGCGGATGTCTTAAGTCCGATAATCAGGTTAATTTTACAATTAGCACAGCTGGGTATTTCCTACAAAAGTTTGAGGAGGGAACTCCTGTATATGCACCTTATATATACAGTTTCTCTTCCCAGGAAATCGCCAGTGCAAAATTGCAGTGTACAGAAAATTCCAATTGTTCTTTTGTAAAAAAAGCAACTAATGTTTGGGAGACTCCTCTCCTATACAGCTCAAAAATGCCTAACGGAACTTATGAGGTACTGGCGACGAACCTCGGAGGAGAGACAGCCACTCAAACTTTAACTTTCAATATCGACAAGAGTCTGGGAGAGTTGAAGCTGAAAAAGTTTAATTTAGAATCCGGAACTATTTATGCCGAATGGGAGGCTGTAGAAAATGCCAATGAATATTGTCTGATGTTTTCTGTCCGGACGAAAGAAATGGCAAGTAGCGGAGGATTCAACCGCTATAATAATTATTACGTAAAATGGGACCCCTATAATTCAGCAATAACTTCCGGATCTTATAAACTGAAAGAGGTCGTATCGCGTACAACAGGATATATGCTCCAGGACGAGGATGAAGTACAAATCGCTTTTGCTGCCTTATATGGCATAAGCGGGAAAGGTACTTTGATTTTAGAGAGTAAACCGCATATCATTACATTAAAAAGCGGAAATATCGATTTCCTGGAATAGGGGAAAAGAATTTTGAATGATAAAGCTGTCTGAAAATTCAGGCAGCTTTTTTTCTGACCTAAAGTCTGTTTTTTAAATTTTTACTCATTTCCGGATCAAAAAAATTATAAAATATACAATTAAAGAGAGGAATGTAAATATAGGTATATAAATTATGTTACATAATATAAAAAATAGAATATTTATCTATATATTTTAAATATTAAATGATTATTTATATATATTTGTAATGTAAATTAGAAATGTAAAATAGGATTTGTTGTGTGTCATTTAAAAAATAGATATTCAGTTTATTTCTGATGATATTTTAAATCCTACTTTGTTTAATCTCTTTCTTCTATGAATATATTTGATTTTTTTAAGAGATCAAAATGGTGTCAGCATATAACATATGGTGAAATTTATCTGGATATAGAAATAGATGAGAGAGAGGAAATTTCATTTCGGGTAAATGCCGGGATGGTTAAGGTAGAATGGGGAGATGGAGAAGAGAGTGAAACAAAAAAGCAGGCGGAATGTTTCAGGCATTTTTATAAGGGGGGAGGAATCTATCATCTTATTATTCAAGGAGAGAAGATTGTAGATTTGGATATAAAGAAATGCCGGATTATTCGTTTAGAAGTAAATTATTGTCCTACCCTAGAATTTATAGATTGTTCGGAAAATTTGTTAAGGGAGTTGGATGTGCGGGAATGCAGAAAATTATATGAATTAGATTGTTCTCATAATCAATTGGGAGAACTGAAACTGGGGCGGTATAAAAAGTTGTTTCACTTGTCTTGTGCCTGGAATAATTTGGAATATTTGGAGTTAAGTGGTTGCCGGGGACTGGTGGATTTATTTTGTAAATATAATAATATTCATCACCTGGACGTCAGTAAATGTAAAAAGTTACGTTCTGTAAACATTGGGAATAATGCTTTGGATATATCGGCATTACGGCATTTTGTGGATTCATTGGCAATCCCTCCGCATAAGGAGAAAGGATTTGTGGTGATCCGCAACAATATGATTCCTAATTCCGACAGTACCCTTGAATTGAAAAGGGGATGGTATAAAATATGATTCGGTCTGAAAATCTATCTGAATAATACGGATAAAATAGTTTTGTAAAAATTTTAACAAGCCAACTAATTAAAAAATTAATTGGCTTGTTTATTAAATTATTTTCCTGATAGAATTGAATAATTTTTGATCAGTAAACTGTCGGCGGAAATGAAGTACTCATTCCCGGAAAAACAGATTATTTTACCAGGTTTAAGGTATCCGTAGCGATAACGAGCTCTTCGTCCGTAGTCACTGTCATTACCAAAGTTCTGGAAGAAGCTGCTGAAATAATTCTGTCCACTCCCCTGGCATCCTGATTTACCGATTCGTCAAATTCCACTCCCAGGTATTCTAATCCGGTGCAAACGGAATGTCTGACTCTTTCGTCATTTTCTCCTATTCCTCCTGTAAAAATGATCAGGTCTACTCCGTTTAATACAGCGGCATAAGCTCCAATATATTTTTTTACATTATAAGAAAATACGTCCAAAGCTAATTCGGCTCTGTTGTTTCCGGCATCTGCGGCGGCTGTCAATTCCCGGAAATCCGAAGATACTCCGGAAATTCCGAAAACTCCGGATTCTTTGTTTGTCAGGCGTACCGCCTCCTGAGAAGTATATCCTTTTTTGTCACAAATATAGAGGAGGGCTCCTGTGTCTAAATCCCCGCAACGGGTTCCCATAACTAATCCGGCAACCGGCGTAAAGCCCATAGATGTATCCACTGATTTCCCTTTATCGATAGCTGTTATCGAAGCGCCGTTACCCAAATGGCAAGTGATAATTTTCTTTTCAGTGATATCCCAGCTTAATATTTGGCAAGCCTTTTCTGCTACAAATTTGTGAGAAGTTCCATGAAAACCGTATCTTCTTACACTGTACTTCTCGTAATATTCATACGGTATACCGTAAATAAAAGCTTTTGGCGGGAGGGTCTGATGGAAAGAAGTATCGAATACAGCCACCTGAGGCACTGTAGGAAGCAAACGTTCCATGGTTTCAATCCCCTTTAAATGGGCTGGATTGTGCAGGGGAGCAATTTCACTGCATGCTTTGATTTTCCTTTTTACATCCTCGTCAATCAATACACTTTGGGAAAAATATTCACCTCCGTGAGCGATACGATGTCCCACAGCAAATATTTCTTCTAAAGAAACAATGACACCGTGAGTTTTATCCGTCAATGCTTTTAGGATCAGATTCATACCATCTACATGGTCCGGAATCGGTTTTTCCAATACGTATTTGTCTTTTCCGTTGGGTTTATGAGTAAAAGACCCCATCGGAAGTCCAATTTTTTCAACTATACCTTTTGCCAGTAAAACAGGCTGGGCTTCCATATTTAATAATTGATACTTTATGGAAGAACTCCCGCAATTTAAAACTAATATATTCATATTTAGCGAATTATTGAAACAGAGCCGAACAGTCAAATTTTCGGCTCCACCGGGTTCATTTATTATTTTGCCAGGCCTGCAGCCTGATTAGCTGTGATAGCTACCATATTAATGATATCGTTTACAGAACACCCCCGTGACAAATCGTTGATCGGAGCTGCCATTCCCTGTAATACCGGACCAACGGCTTCTATACCGGCAATCCGTTGTACAAGTTTGTAACTGATATTACCTACTTCCAGGGTAGGGAATATTAATACATTTGCTTTTCCTGCCACCGGACTACCGGGAGCTTTCAGATTACCTACGGATGGGACCAGAGCAGCATCTGCTTGTAATTCCCCGTCAATCAGAACGTCAGGAGCCATTTTCTGTGCCAGTTCGGTAGCTTTCACCACTTTATCTACCAATTCATTTTTAGCGGATCCTTTTGTAGAGAAACTCAACATGGCCACCCTTGGTTCAATTTTAGCTATATTCCGGGCTGTAC
>JAEXFF010000100.1 GCA_023400335.1 Bacteroidota bacterium | reverse complement strand
TTTCAAAAAAATAAAATTAATCATTTTTATATTTCATAGAAATAAACAATTCTTCAATAGAAAAAGCAAATGATTCTTTTCGCTTTTTTGTAACGTTTTTTTGCTTATATTGTTTTTCAATTTTTGTTTATAAAGTTTCTAATGCTACTATAGGTCTTAATTTTTACCTATAAAAGTAATCCCAGGGATTTTTCCGGAAATGTGAGTTTCGCTTGTAGTTTCGCTGCAAAAGGAACTTACAACATTATACAACAAAGGCTTTCTCGCTGAAAACCACCAAGAAAGCCTTATTTCCTCAAAAAGTCTGCCTAAACTTCTTAGGCAGACATAAGGAGAAGGATTCGTTATTTATTCACCCGTGACAGTAATAATATAAGATACGTCTCCGAATCCTCCTCCGGCATCCGGCACATCTGCACTCAATGTAAAAGAAAGTGCATTATCACAAGTAGAGGCTTGGGCGTTTGTAGCGGGAGTATAATAGCCCAGCCAGAAATCAAAACCTTCATACCAGCCGGCACAAACCATTTGAGCCGGAATGATAAGAGAATAATCTACTTTATTAATCCATATTTTCAAGGTTCCCCCGGTATCCCAAATATCGGTAACAAGTATTCCGAATAAATCACTTTCGGATATTCCTTCCGGAATAGATTCAGGCAGATCACCTGCCGGCAAGGCAGATACATTTACCGGATATTCTGTTCCGTCTTCACTACATATAGCCGGCCCGATAAAATTCTCCTCCACAAAAGGACAAAAGGCCGTATAGCTCACCCGGTAGGAATAGGTCCGGCTACCGATTTGCCAGCCGGTAAATAATTTGTTGTTAAAACCCATTTCAGAAGTCCAGCCTGGAATGACAAAACCACTATTCAGAACGACATTCGTAGTAAAACTCATATTGTCGCCCAGTTCAGGTGCTTCTATCCCCAGCTGCTGACAGATTTTTTCCATATTTAAAGTAATTTCAACCGGGAAGGTAGTAATGTTATCTTCTACAATGACCGTTTTTACCTCTTTAGCTGCATTCGTGTATATACACATAAGTTCCGCATTTTTCATATAACTGTAATCTCCTTGCTGAGGAGGAATCATCAGTTGTATTTTGTAATTTCCTGCGGTTGTTCCGGCATTTAGAACACCATCAGAACCTTCTACACGGGTTACATCGATAGCAACTCCTCTTTTAACGTCGTCCAGAGGATAAGGAAGATCCCTGTCACAACTGCTAAAAGCGATGGCTAGTAAACCGATTATGAATATTGTTTTAATTTGTCTCATATTTCTGGTGTTTTATATTGTTAAAAGCTATTTATCCCAAAATACATTTGAAGACGAGACATTGCGTCCACTATTTTTAACATTGGGATTCCGACTGATTTCACTGTTGGGATACCACATAATTCTTTGGAAAGCATTTAATCCTTTTAAAGGTACAGTCTGCGGACCAACTGTCGGTGTTTTATCCCTGAGATAAGGAGAAACGGCCTCTCCGTTTGCCGGAGCAAACAATTTCGGGTAACCGGTACGCCGAATATCATTGTAAGCTTCTACGCTATTAAAGAAATTAGCAATCCATTTCTGTGTCATTACGATTTCCAATTTGCCTTCTGCCGATGCTGCATCGTATTTTTTCATTATTGCTTCGATAAATGCATCCAGTGCTTCATTATCAATTGTAGGAACAGAGGCATTGCTAGCTACAGATACGCTATTGACATGGTAGACGGATTTCTCTATCCCTTCCCGCAAATAAGCTTTCGCATCTCCGGAAATCTCTCCTGCCAAAACTAATTCTGCCAACATAAAAGGAACCGAATAGGCCTGGATCATTTTTTCCGGAGCAATTCCATTTCCTACACTTTGATCACATTTTCCACCCTGTCCGTCGTCATATTTTCCACCACAGGGATAAATACCGATAAAAGTAGATGTAGCTCTTTGATCATTACCTGCAGCTGAAGAATTGGAAGCCATGAGTATGGAAATAAAAGCTCCGTCCCGGTAATCCGTTTCATTCTGGGCTTCATCTGTCGCTTTCTTTTGATTTACCCAGTAATAAGGAATCCGGGGATCTGTGATACCAGCAAATGGATTTTCTTTGGCATTATAGACTTTACCGGCCATGATTTCATAAAACCAGGGGCTGATATAATAAGTACTTTGTCCGCCCAGATACTCATCTACATAAGCTTGATTCCGTTCGTCCGGGTTATCCTGTGCAGAATGTTTTAACTCAAAATCTTCTCCGTTTTGTAAAAAATTATTTTCGTTCACTAAAGCTGTCAGCTTACCGGACCAATCTGTAATTTCTCCCTTCGCTTTACGGGACTGAACTAATAACCTCAACTCAAGAGTATTGGCCATACGGGTCCATTTCTCGACATCTCCTTTATAAATAATATCTGCATCCTTGGGTCTCAACAAATTGGCAGCTTCTGTATCGTTTAAATTTGCTTTGGCCTCTTCGACCAGACTGATCAAGCTATTGTAAATATCCTGGCTGGCATCTAATTTAGGAGCTGTAATAGCTTCAATATTAAATTCGCTGTAAGGAATATCCCCCCAGAGATCTACCAGACTGGAAAAGATATAAGCTTTGATTAATTTACCAATACCTGCATAAATCATATTTTCTTCCGCTTCAGCTGAAGTAATCACGGCATCTGCATTCTTCAATGTGGATACATAGGC
>JAEXFF010000086.1 GCA_023400335.1 Bacteroidota bacterium | reverse complement strand
CCCTATTCAACTCATTCCTCCGTGTGAGGATGAGTCACCATGACGACGCAAATGTACCTAAATAAATTTATATTCCTACTTTTTTTCTTTAATTTTTAAATAAAATGAGAAAAATAATTGCAGCAATAAAACAAACCTCTCCTAAAAAGTCATAAAATAAAACCTCCTTCACCCGAACTTCCTTTTCCTCCCTCAACGTCAGATGAAGTAAAAAATCGATTAAAAACACCGGAACGCATAAAAATACCCGACCGATCATCCGGACAGCAAAGGCCCCCCTCTTATGAAAACAAGGAACTACAAATCATTATTTACTGATAATCAACAATAAAACAAAGAACAAAGGAAAGAGTTCGTTAAAATTTCATCGGATAAAAGATTTTTTTATACTTTCGCCCCATTGAAGTTCTTTATAAGATGTAAATCAGATCGCTCAGGTGCCTCATTACGATGAGGAGAATAGGGAACCGTGTGAAAATCACGGACTGTCGCGCAACTGTAATCACCACAAAGGTTTTGCCAATCGGGTCCACTGTCCTTACAGGATGGGAAGGGCGGCTAAAATGGTGAAAGTCAGGATACCTGCCTCAGCGAATTGACAATGCTTTCGCGGAATAAAGCCAGAGTCAGCCCTTATCAGACCGACACCCGTCCGGGTATATACCCTGTGTATTCCTTATTTTGCGAAAGCTAAGTTTAAGTAACGATCGATGATTAACGAGCAATAATCAATCGGATACACCTATGAATCTTAAGAGAGATTCCGGAACAATAAAGCAATCGACAGATGTAAACTGACTTAGCATGAGAAAATCGTTTGAAAAATTCCTGGCGAGACAGGAAGCCTTAGCCCGGCAATACGGCAAAGCATATGAAGAGAAACAACACCACCGCGACAAACTGACAGCCCGGGAACGGATAGAATTTCTTTTTGACGAAGGCACCTTCGAGGAAGTCGACGCTTACTCTCCATCAGCCTCTACCTCTTTCGGTAAAACAGTACGTTCCTATGGAGACGGAGTGATTGCCGGTTTGGGAGTGTGAACGGCAGGCAGGTATTTGCCTATTCCCAGGATTTCAACGTCCAGGGAGGATCATTGGGCTCTGTACACGCTGCCAAAATTATAAAAAATCTCCAATGCCGGGAAAAATATTGGATGTACAAGTAGATAACGGTCAGGAAATCAATAAAGGCGACACGATCCTGGTACTCGAAGCCATGAAGATGCAAAACATCATTACCGCCTCCCACAAGGGGCAAATCAGTCGTTTGTGTGTCAAAGCCGGTCAAACCGTTGGTAAAGATGAAATCTTAGCAGAAATCAAACTCTAAGCGTCGCCATGCAGGAACATAGCAAAGAAATACAGGAACTCTCAAATTTTCTGCTGGATTATGCCACCACGCTCATGGCAGTCGGCAGTCATACTTCACGTATTGTAAAAAACGTGACCCGCATCGCCGAGTCTTTTGGCTTTGGAGTGGATATGACCATTTTTCAGCGCAACATCACGATGACGGTTAAACATACCGAAGATTACTCTGCCCGCCGAACTTACGTCCGGCGGATTCCAGCCATGGCAGTGAACTTCCGGACAATTTCCGATCTGAGTGCCCTAAGCTGGGAAACCTACGATCATCGTCTAGAACTCCATGATTTGCAGCTCAAATTCAATACCATAGTCCATACTCCCCACATGTCACGCTGGACGGTCCTGTTCCTGGTTGCTTGTGCCAATGCCACTTTTTGTCGTCTGTTCGGAGGAGATCCGATCGCTATGGGGTGGGTATGGACCGCCACCCTAACCGGATTTTTCGTCCGTCAGGAACTCACCAAACTTCAGCTGAATCATATGGTCATTTTCATTATTTGTTCCTTCATCGCTTCCCTGATTGCCGCACTCGGAGGATTCTGCAATTTAGGGGACACCCAGGATATCGCAATAGGGACCAGTGTCTTGTATCTGATACCCGGAGTTCCGCTGATCAATTCTATCCTGGATATACTCGAAGGTCACGTCCTTGTCGGTTTATCCAAAACAATCAATGCCACGATATTAATTATTTGTATCGCACTCGGTTTATCCATGACTTTAATAATTTTAGGAAAAGATATACTATGAACAACGGATTTTGGTTACCTATCATTACCGACGGATTATTTGCCGCCATCGCCGCCATCGGATTTGCCGTTATCTCCAATCCTCCCAAACGTGTTATTTTAATTGTAGCCATACTGGGAGCTATCGGCCATGCCTGCCGTTTCTACCTATTATACCACACCCCGTTGAATTTGACCATATCTTCACTCTTTGCAGCTTTCGGGATCGGGATGCTAAGTATGTTAGCCGCCCGCCTCGTCCGGTGTCCGGCAGAAGTGTTTTCTTTCCCGGCCCTACTACCCATGATTCCGGGAATGTATGCCTATAAAACTGTACTTGCCCTCATCCGCTTTATGCGAAGTGACGACATGGCCCAATTGCAACAATTCACCGTCGAAATCTTCCGCAATGGCCTGACCACTTTATTCGTCCTGTCCGCCCTCGTCATCGGCGTTTCACTCGCCATGTTCGTCTTCTATAAACAATCCTTTACCATGACCCGGCTGCTAAAACAACACAAAAACAAACAACCGCAAATTTAAATATACAAAATAAGCAAGCGAATGAATTAATATTAATAAATATACCTTCAACAATATGTAATGGGTTACATGCTGAAGCCAAAGATAACATGGACTATCAACAATTTTGTGTAAATAGAAAACTTCAGGATTAATGTATTATACTTGAATCCTGTTTTCAAAAATAGTTATAAATTGATTAAAAATCAATGCCCGATTCCAAATCGGTTGATACCATTTTTTTCGATTTCTGTAATAGCGAGATAAACAGACTTCTTCAGAGCATCATCATTTGGGAATGATAGCTTATTTTTGGTATACTTTCTAATTTTCCCATTCAGATTCTCAATAAGATTCGTTGTATAGATGATTTTTCTAATCTCAACAGGGAAGTCAAAGAATACGGTTAGTTCTTCCCAATTATTTCTCCATGAACGTATTGCATAGGGATATTTACTGCCCCATCTTCGCACGAAGTTGTCCAACTCATCTTTGCCGCTTCTTTAGTAGGTGCGTTATAGATGTTCTTCAAATCAGAAGTAAACTCCTTTTTTTCTTTCTAAACCAAATACCGACAGGAGTTTCTGATTTAATGTACCACACATATTTGGGTGGTAGAGGCGGGAAACACACTCTTGACAGTTTCTGGAAATCCATTCAGATTGTCAGTCTCTGTGATCAGGATACCTTCTACACCACGGGCTTTGAGATCCTTTAACACGCCCATCCAGAAAGCGGCACTCTCATTTTTACCAACCCACATGCCCAATACCTCTTTGAAGCCCTCCTTGTTCAGGCCTACACATAAATAGACAATCTTGTTGATAACCTTGCCATTTTCCCTGACCTTGAATACAATGCCATCTATCCAAACAATCATGTATAAACTTTCCAGAGAACGGTTCTGCCACTCTGAAGCAACCTGGCTGACCTTATTGGTGATAACCTGTCTTAAAAATTAGTTATATATTTCAAAGTTGTAATATCCTTTATTTAAATAGATTACGAAAATATTAAATAAGTCCATTGACTTATTTATTTCATTCAAATATGAAAACTCCCGGATATATTATCCAATGATCATTTTAAAAGGTGTATATATTCGTATTGTTCTTTCAAAACAATTGTTTTACTTTTACATCAGAAAAAGAAATATCCAAAGTTGTAACAACCGACATTTTGATACTAAATAATATATTCCATTCCAAAATTGAGATAAAAACCTTTTGACTTGAACATCCGCCATTTGATGAATGAACGAACTTACTATTTATCAGCAAAACTCCGACCATAATTTACCTAATTTTTCTATCTTTAAATAAGATAAACCACACCTTAACAAAATTCAAATAAATTTGTTTCTGTATTCCCTTTTCCTTATCTTTGTAAAAGATACTATAATATCAATTATTCTCACTTTTTCAATATAAAAGATACTATAATGGATCTTATATATGACTTTAATTTGGATTCTGTTGAAGATCTAATGCAGACTCTTTCCCGGAATCTGCAAAAAAGGAGATTAGAAAAAAATATATCCCGTGCGATGCTTTCCCAACTAAGTGGAGTACCTGCACCTACTATCGCTAAGTTTGAAAAGAACCATAAAATCTCACTGGAATCATACGTTGCACTCTGCAAAGCCCTGGGATATTCGGACGAAATCAAGAATCTACTCTCAGAACCTAAATACAACACCATGCAGGAACTGGACAGGATTAACCGCAACCAAAACAGAAAAAGAGGACGGAATGAAATTAACAGATAAACTGGCCGTATTTTATCACGATCGAAAAGTAGGCGAATTAACGATGACGCCCGATCATACCCGGTGTGCCTTTCAATATACAAAAAATACCAACTGTAGCTCCTATAATTTTCATTTTTTGATTAAACTGTTTGAGAAACCATTTCTTTCATTTATAATGCAGTTCTTCATCATCAGTGTGTTTAATCGTATTAAAAATATAATTATCCGACACAACTAGATTACCCCAACGTCGAATAATCATCCACATTTCCGGTGTAATGAAGACTCTAATATGTACACTTTGCTATACACGTCGTGTACACTTACTTGCGTACAAGTTTACAAATAAAGGCAGGATCACTTCAAAAAGGTGGATACACATTTCCTCATAATGCTTTGATATTCTGCTCTCTTTACAAGAATAGTCAAAAGCAGAAAATAAAAGAATATGCTAAAACCTCTTCTCATAATTCTGCGCTTTGGTTGGTTTAGACGACCTTAAAAAGTCGATAAAAAAGTTCTTTAAAGTAAACAATAAATTATACAGAAATCTATCGCGGTTTTTCTGTAAAGTCACATAGAACAGTTTGTTAGAGCATCCGACTCATAATCAGAGGGTCCTTGGTTCAAGCCCAAGTGGGACCACAACATTGAAATCCAATTATCTTATTTTTCAGATAGTTGGATTTTGTATTTTAACAGCTTGCAAAACATTTTCAAAACGTAAAGTAAAAAATAAGCAACCCTTAAAGCCGCTTATATGCACAATAAAAACAGACAATCATTTTCCATAGGGCTGCTTTGCGGATTTTTTGCCTTCCCTCCCCTTCAATTTTTTTGCGGTTTTGGATAAGAGAAAGCCCCAGCGTCAAAATCGTAAGGATGATGCCCCATAAGGTCGATTTCCAATTAGTTGCTATAGTTCCCCCCCTTTCTTTTATGCAGTATTATCCGCGGTTATGAACCGGCTGATTCTTCGGTTATATTCATGACTGTAGTCTGACGAGCGGATGCTAACCGTTTAGGGTGTTGATCGCATAAATTTGTACGACGGGGGTCACTTTGTTACGTACAACCAAGTGACCGGCAGAATGGACGGCAGTGATGTTATCGGTTGAGCCGGTGAAGTCTTCAAATAATTCGTTTGTTTTTGCTTTTATGGGTGTGGATTTAACATGAGTGAAAGAATAATGTATACCGATTGTTATGAGGCAGCGATGCCGATGATATACCGGAGGAAGTGGTTTGTTTTTTTATTTTGTTTCCTGAATGCCAAATATGATGGTACCACCATTAGAGTTTGCCATTGCGGAAATGTCTTTCATCAATTCTCCTTTGTCCCGTGGCTTTAATCGTGCATTGGATAAAGCATCAGCATCTTTAAATTCTAATGTGTTGGTTTCTTCTTCCTGATCGCTCACCAATTCCTGTAGATTTTCGATTGTCCATTTCATAGGCTGAAATTATATTTAGTTTAGTCTTATATAAGCAAAGGTAATGACTTTGGAAAAATAAAACATAAAAAATATATTTTTGTCTTTATGCATTTGATAAGGTGAAATAAAGTTGTATATTTAAAGTAAGTAACATATCATCAAAGCAGGGAT
The DNA here is from genome assembly GCA_023400335.1 of Bacteroidota bacterium. Classification (GTDB taxonomy): domain Bacteria; phylum Bacteroidota; class Bacteroidia; order Bacteroidales; family Marinifilaceae; genus Culturomica. The sequence continues at coordinate 1,077 of JAEXFF010000086.1, read as the reverse complement.
ACCTGCCTCTTTATCCGGCGGGCTTTTTTATGCCTGCTGATTTTGATACACGGTTCCGTACCCCCGTGGGATGTATTAATGTGCTCCCAGCTGCTTTGGTGGTGTTACTCAACGGGAAAGGCGGAATCGTCTTTTTATTTCCGCCCTCACTTTAATATCAAAATTTATGAGGACCGCTGATGTGAAACCCAAAAAACAAAAAGATGAAGTAAACACCCGTAAAATTAAGGTGCTTGAATGCTCCCCGCTCTACTAATCAGCGGAATTTACCCTCGATTTCCTTAGCCGGCGTATGGCTAAAAAGCAGGGTTTGAAGTCGGAGATTTTGCCCGGATTGTCGTATGGGATGGAGTGCTGGTGATCAGTTGCGAGAGGCTGCCGGACAGTAGGAACAGGGAAAATTGAAAAGTAAATCAGCAAACGGAAAGCTGCCGGTCAAACGGCGGCTTTCGTTATTTGAATCCTTTGTGAGCCCTTTGTAAGCCCATTGCAAAATCCTCATTATTTTTAGTGCTTTTCATTCAAAATTCTGTATATCAATCTCTTATCGATTTCAAAATAATTCGTTTGCTAAGTTGTTGCTAAGTTGTTGCTTCATTCCTTAAGCCCTTTGTGAGCCCTTTAATATATAAGATGTACCCTTTCCCGTTAATCCTATTCGCTCTAATTTTGATTGTAAACTTTGCAGGATTCGTGTAGCTGTGGGCTTACTAACATTTAGCAATTGTTTTACTTCAGTATTCGTGATGCTTCCATTTTGAAGGACGTATTGAATAACTTTGATGGAATTTTCATCCAAACCCTCGGCGGAAAGCTGGTAACGAGTATCAGAATAAAAGGTAAGCATGATACCGGAATGGTAATCAATTTGCGGCGGAAGCTGTTTTTCCTCAAGGGTGGATTGTATGATTTTACGGAAGCCTCTACCCCACGTCTCAATGTCGCCACTACGGAAAAGAGCATTGGCAATGTCCGGATTATAAGGACGTGAGGGATGTTTCTGAAGAAGATTTTCAAGCGTCCAATTGTCCGGGAGCTGTCCGGCGTTCCAGAATACGATGTGGTCGGGGTATACAC
>JAEXFF010000418.1 GCA_023400335.1 Bacteroidota bacterium | reverse complement strand
GTTCTGCCATTCCTGAGCAGCCTGATTTACCTTATTTGTAATGATGGAAATGGCTGATGTTGAGAGTTCTATTTCATAAATCTCACGCATCTCTTCCTCTATATCAGAAACGCTCATTCCTTTGGCATACAGGGAGATAACAAGCTTTTCTATTGAAAGTCCACGGCTTTCATGTTTTGGAACTGCTATCGGTTCAAACTTACCGTTACGGTCACCCGGAATGGAGATAACAGACTCTCCATGTTCGGTTTGGATTTTCTTTGGATAACTGCCATTTCGGGAATTGCCGGTGTTATTTCCTGCCACAGAATTCTTCTCATAGCCCAAATGGGCATCCATTTCACCCTCAAGCATTTTCTCCAATACTTGGGCATGCAACTGTTTAAGAAACTTGCTCACATCGGATTCTGTTTTGAACTGGATAAGGAACTCCTTGCTTAATACCTCATCAGATACTACTTGATTCTTTTCTTTCATAATCTTCTTCATTTGGCAAATGTATAAAATAAAAAATACGAGACTCAAACTTGAATCCCGTATCTCCATTTACACAAAATATTTTATAGTGCCTTAATTTTCTTTACTAATTTCTTTTTAGGTTTCAATTATATCAAAAACATAATAAAGTATTTATCCTTTATTTTTTGATGATTCTGAAATTATTTTCTTTATATATTTTTCTTCTTTTAAAGATTTCATCTCTTTAAGTATATCATCTAAATCCTTCGGTTTAGTTTCAGTATATTTCAATTCTTCACCAAAAATTTCCTGATATGTTTGAGTAAATTCTTTTGTTTTCCTGAATTTTTTAAATAAAGGCCATTCTCTATAGGAATTTTTATTAAGATATTCATGAGTTCTCCCTAATATTCTCATATGTACTATTGCTTTGGTATAATCTTCTTTTAATACAGCAACTGCAAGTTTGAATACATCATTAGTAGCAGACCAATCAAACTTATCTATAATATTATTACTTTCTTCTTTTTTATTAGCTAAGTAACAAGCAAGTGCCTTATTAATAGTCATTATACATAGTATTTCCTGAGAAGAATGCTTCTTTAAAATCTCTGTTCCAAAAACTAGTAGTTTAAAAGCTAAATCATAATCTTCTTTCACTAATAAATGATAGCAAATATCATTCAAATGTTTATCAGCCTTTTCTAAATCTTCAGGTTTTAGTTTTCGCCAAATAACTTGCCCCAATTTTACCGCAATCTCTAGTAAAATTGAATAACATTTTTGAAAATATTGAGGGTCTGCAGATAGTTTAGTACCTACCTTTATATTTTCAATATTTTCAACTTTGTGTTCATTACAAATTTGCAAATATTGTCGCGAAACGACTCCGTTACTATGTACAAATAAATTTCGTCTTTCAGTTATTTCAATAAAATCACTAAAAATATCCAAATCTTTAGTTAGAGTCATTCCTAATTTATTTTCAAACCATTTAATTTGTTTGTAGTGATTTTCACGTAATATAGTTTCTACTTCTTTTTCAACAATAATATCTTTTGCTTCTTTTAAAGATTTGAATTTCATTAAATCAGAAAAAGAAATATTTTTTTCAGAATGATGTAATAACTCCGGTTTTACAGCAAATATGTTTCTAATTATACCTCCTAAAAAAGCATCATATAAACTAACAAAAGATACGATAAAATTAATAGGTATTAATTCAAAAGCAAGTAATGCCGTTCTAGTTTGTTCTATTAATCTAGAAAAATCCTTATATAAGGAAATAGGTATATCTATTTTTATTTCCTTATTTTCTGCATTTTCATCTTTAGTAATAGAAATATTATTATCTTTTATAAATTTATCTACATTTCTTTGTTCCTGAATAGCCTTTAAAATTAAAAGTTTAAACACTAATGGAGCTGATTCAGATTGTGCCTCTACTTGCTGCAAAAACTTATCTATTTCTGTGTCAAAACTTGATTTCTCTAAATTTATAGTATTTTCTTTCATTGTATTATAATTAATTTGATATACAAAAATATATAATTTTATCTATGATAATCAAAAATAAACAAATATTAGTAAGCTGATGGTATTGTCTTTGTTTTAGACTCTATTATTAGTAAATGAGATATAAAAGTACATCTACATTCCTTAGCTAAAAAATGCCCCTCCCATAAAGATTCAAAGGTCATATTGAAATATAGTGTTCATTTCAAGCAGTAAAGTAGTGTAACCATTTACACCCCTACCCAATAGCTGCATAAAAACGAAATGTTTAACACTTAATTTTACCTACAACTATGAACAGAAAAGAGTATTTAATAGCACAAGGGAATTACAGAAAGACGTTAGCGCACTCGCTGAAACATTGAAAACCCAACTTGCAGTATTCCCAGAAGCAATAAAAGTTGGTGAAGAACTAAAGGTAATCGGCTTTAAAGGAGAAACCTTGAACGACCTTTACCTGATTTGTACCAGAGGAGAGGATGAAGAAGTTTACGAACTCAAATACACCATACTCACCAGAAAATCACAAGATGGCTTAACCACTCCAAGCGAAAT
>JAEXFF010000416.1 GCA_023400335.1 Bacteroidota bacterium | reverse complement strand
AATCAATACTTCCAGCTGTACCCGCAATAGCAAAGCCAAAATCCGGGGATTTAATTCTGCCCGGATATACCCTTGCTGAATACTTTTTTCCATGACCTGTACCACCCGTTCCATATCTGCCTCCCGTTTTTTAGCCAAAAAATCTGCAATCTGGGGATGATACTTTTGTAAATCCCGCATATAATTCCGGTTTATTCTTCTGAGAGAATCGGAAATAGATTTATATTCCATCAGATTCAATTCCAGTGGATTTGTAAACTCTCCGGCCAAACGTGCCCGCTCCTCTCCTGCTTTGGTTTCCTGATATTCCAATGTCTTCAATAACAAAGTTTCCTTATCTGTAAATTTTTCATATAAAGTGCGTTTTGAAATACCCATTTCAGCCGCCAGATAATCCATTGTTATCGTTTTAATTCCATGTAAAAGAAATAATTCGGAAGCCTTCGCAATAATTCTTTGTTCTAATTCCGCATACATACCTGTTTATTTAGCGCGGCAAATATAAAGCGAAAACTTTTAAAACCAAAAAAGTTTTCTAATTTTTACTGAAATAAATTTAAATCTATAAAACCATTTTATTTAAAAAATTCAAATCCATCTTTGTTTTAATTAAAATTCGCGTTTCATACTATTTCAGAAGTAATTGCCGATTCATTCTTTCAAACCGGAAGTTTTTTATAATTTTGTATTCTAAATCATAAGAAAACGAAGCTAAAATGAAAAATATATTCGATGGAATAGCAGAAGTAGGAGAAGAAGAACAATTCGATTTATTGATGAAAGGGACTCATTACCGCATCGACCGTATTGTTTCTTCCGGACACAGTTCTCCTCAGGGATTCTGGTACGATCAGGAAGATGACGAATGGATTCTGTTAGTACAGGGAAAAGCAACGCTGGAAGTAGAGGATAAACTCATAGATATGAAAGCGGGCGACTATATGTTTTTGCCCAAAAATTGTAAACACCGCATTGAAAAGACAAGTGTTGAGCCGGTATGTATCTGGCTTTGTTTCTTTTCGATCGAATAAACACCAAGATGAAGCAGAAAGGGAAACGGAAAATCACCCTTCAGGACATTATCCGGATGAACCGGAAACTGAGCCGGGAGGAAGAAATTGCACAACACGGGCATCCGTTGCCTCAGCACAAGGTATATGTATCGAAAAAAGTATACAACCGTAAAAAAAACAAGACAAAAATAGGGATTGCCTCCGTGGACGAGACTTACATCAATAGCTGATGTAAGTCTCTGTTTTTAGATGTACTGACAGAGTTTAGCATTAAATAAACCTTCTTCGATTGAAGTCCTATTCCTGTGCAGGCTGTTACGATGGGTCTTTTGACCGTCAAAACAGTAATCCGAAATGAATGTTAAACTTTATTTTCTATGTCACAATCAATATCAAAGGAAAAGCAAACCCTAAAGACCGAAAAGGATCAAACCTGAAAGGATCATTTTCAAAACCGGTTATGCCCGTATAACCAAAGTGCTGAATATTTCCGGTCCGGCCAGAGATCGGAATGATCAAGCCTTCAAAAACAGTACCTTACCGCAAAAAGAACAAAACCCTGTCCGTGCTAAAGAACCAGTATCATAAAATCACCGAGGATTGAAATTCTGAAAACCGTATCTGGTCGCCGGCTAAATTATCCCCTTGTTTTAATTTGATCGATAGCTTGTACAACTAAAATATTAGTTATACATTTGCATCAAAACCCCTATCTCCGTTGCCATGAAAAAGAGTTTCCTCCTATTGATTGCTGCTTTTGTACTGCTTCCGCTGTGTAATACCGCTCAGACCAACCCCATGCTTTGGCCCGTGTCGGAAACGGACTCTCCGACCGATAAATCCGGGGATTTCCGGTCCAGGCTTGGAATTCTCTATACACCGCAAAGTTATATCGGCGGAGAACTGAATTTCGACAATATTTTTATCACTGCACCCGAAGGTACTCCTGTCGTATCGCCTGCGGACGGGATAATCGAGACGTTCGGCCTGACTTATATGTCTTCACTTACCTATCAAATCTACTCACAGATAGATGCCGGAGCCGATGTGGTAAAAGAGATTAATGAATTTGCCAAAAAACTGAAAGACAAGGAAGATCCCCGTTTTATCCATATTACGGTCGGAATCCGGTTGGCCGACGGCCGAAAAATATATCTCAGCGGCCTGAAGAGCGGCAGGGTGTTCAAAACAGGCGAAAAAGTGACACGCGGACAATTGCTCGGTACGGTTTGGTATAGCTATCACAAGGTGAAGGAGCCGTCAATTATACTGAGCATCTCAGATCCCCGCGGAAAATCCGCCGACCCGATGACGCCTTTCGGTATTCCCTCTACCTTTATCGCGCTTGCCGAAATGCCGGCGATCACCGAAATGACCGGGGATCAGGCCCGAGAGGATTTTACAGTGCTGATGGAAGTTCTTCGCGAAGCCTATCCGGGTCTGTACGACGTACTGACACCCGAAGAGCTGGAAGAGTTCTGCCACAAGACACTTGCATCGTTTCCCGAGAAAGTGCCGATACGCGATTTTTATTATGCTATGAAGCGTACGGTGGGCACGCTTCACGACAGCCATTTATACCTCTATCCGCTTGAAAGCGAATGCCAACGCCGGAGCATAGACCTGCCGGAGATATACTTCGGATGGGTGGACAGCGCGATGATTGCCATTCGCACGACAAAACCCTATGCCGCCTATTACGGCCGCCGCATCCGTTCAGTCGATGGAATTCCCGCCGACTCACTTCCAGGGATGGTAATTCCGTATATTGGAAGATACGACGCCAAAGTGCAGAGTCTAAAAAACTATTTCCTCGCCCTGGGTCTTTCGAATCTCTATTTCGACGTCGTTCCCCAAGCGTCGCGTAAATGTGATGTAACCCTCGAATTCGAGGATGGCGAGAAACTGTTGCTTAAGGGCTGGACTTATAAAGGAGGAGGGGATACCCGGGGACTGGGACCCAACTGGACCGGTTTCATGCGGATCAATTACTATCCTAAAGATAACTTCGCCCTCAGACTATTCGACGATTCGACAGCCTATATCGGACTTTCAACCTTCCAGTTGAACCGTACCGAGATCGATTCAATCGCTTCATTCATCCGCTCCATAGCTGACAAACCTAACCTCATTTTCGACGTGCGCAACAACGGCGGCGGCGAAGTGAAAGTAGTCAACGAGTTATTGTCCTATTTTACCGACAAGCCTTACGTGAAGCTGAACAGCTATCAGATGGTTCCCAAGCAGGGCCATTACAAATCATTCGTTCATTGCATGAATTATATGGCCGATCAGGATATTTTTGCCATTTATCAGCCCGAAGAAGGACGCGAGGGCTTTTATTCCTATGAGGATACTGAAATTCTGCCCGATACTACGACCCATTACGGAGGCCGGCTTTACGTGCTTATCAACGAGAATTCATGCTCCGCCGCGACGATATTCCCCGCGATGATCCTTCGCAATCACCGGGGCATGATCGTGGGACGCGAAACGGCCACGGCTTACCACTTTATGAACGCGCTGAAATTCGCCGATATCCGCCTGCCTCACTCGTGGCTTACGGTACGCGTGCCCTTGGTGCGCTGTGTTTTTGACACAACCGAAAACTCCCGTATTCCCTACGGGCGCGGGGTGCTTCCGGATCATGAAATAACTCTTTCGCTCGACGAGATCTATTCCGTGCGGGGCGACTCGATCCTCAACTATACGCTCGCACTCATTGAGCGGGGCGAATACCTCGGTGAGGATCCGTTCGCCGTAACCGAACGTCCGGCCTGCCACTGGCAGCTACTTGCTTTGATTGCAGCGGTTATCGTTTTCATGGGAGGATTGTTCTGGTTCCTGCGCAGAAAAAAATAGTCCTGAAATTCGAACGGCCTTATTTTTTTCTGATCTTCCTATCCAAAATCCTGGCAATTACGTATATTCAAAACACTTTATAAAAAAAAGTCAAAGAATAGTTAAGATACAACTGAAATGATACATTTTCTGAAAAGTACAATTTTCAAATTATTACTGGCAGTTTTTATCGGTATTTTCCTGGGATTTGTAGTAGGAGAAGGTTTTATGAACGTAGTAGTGACGGTCAAATACATACTCGGACAACTCATTTTCTTTATGGTCCCTTTAATTATTTTGGGGTTTGTTTCTTCTTCCATTGCAAAAATGAAAGGAAACGCTTCCGGTATGTTGGGAAGTGCTTTGGGTTTAGCATACCTGTCCTCTGTAGGGGCTGCTTTTTTTGCGATGTTTCTGGGATACTGGCTGATTCCGCTGCTTTCTATAAAACCGGCAACCGAGGGCCTGAAAGAAATTCCAGCTTTGGTATTCCGGCTGGATATACCACCGGTCATGAGTGTCATGACAGCCTTGGTACTTTCAGTAATGATCGGTCTGGCAACCGTTTGGACAAAATCCGGATTGTTTGTTACTCTATTAGACCATTTTCAAAAAATGGTATTATTATTAATCAACCGGATTTTAATTCCTGTCCTTCCTTTTTTTATTGCGGCCAATTTCTGTGCACTCAGTTACGAAGGAGCGATCACCCGGCAATTACCCATATTTATAGGGGTCATGGGCATTGTACTGATAGCCCATTTTATCTGGCTGACCTTTCTTTATCTTATGGCAGGAGCCTTCAGCCGTAAAAATCCATGGCAGGTTTTAAAATACTACGGACCAGCTTACTTCACAGCTGTAGGGACGATGTCTTCAGCTGCTACGCTGGCAGTAGCCTTAAAGTGCGCCCGGAAAAGTCCGGTACTGAAAGGAGAAGTAGTAGACTTTGCCATCCCTCTCTTTTCCAATGTACATCTTTGTGGTTCTATCCTGACCGAGGTATTTTTCGTTATGACGGTTTCGCTTTTATTGTACGGCACTCTTCCGGCTATGTCTGTAATGGTAGTATTTATTTTACTATTGGGTATATTTGCCATCGGAGCCCCGGGTGTTCCGGGAGGTACTGTAATCGCCTCACTGGGAATCGTTATTTCAGTATTGGGCTTTAATGAAGCCGGCACAGCCCTGCTACTCACCATCTTTGCCTTGCAAGACAGCTTCGGAACAGCCTGTAATATCACCGGAGACGGGGCCTTAACCCTTATATTGACAAAAATTGGAAGCAAACTGGAAATAAAAACTCAGCAAAAAACAGAAAACATCGGATCCTGAGTTTTCCATGCTCCCCTCGCTGTTTGGCATTATTTTTGCATATCTCAAGTATTTTTAATAAAATTAAAATATTGATGATATGAATTTATTTCCTTTAAAGCTGAAATCTATGCTGGCAATAGGGTGCGGATTTTTTTTCATCCTCCCACTAAAGGCCCAGACTGAAATCATAGAACCGATTGAATACGGAGATATGAACCGTTGGATGGTAAGGGAAGTAAAAGAATCCTTTATTATCGGAGGGAACACCAAATATCTGTATGAATTGACAACAGGGGATACTTTAAAAAACAATACACCTTATAAAAACACGGATTCTCCCTGGGGAACTTCCTCTGTAATGGCCCGGGTGAGCGGGGTAGTTAAAACAAGTATTACGGTCTTCCCCGAAGCACGCGGGGAAGGATATTGTGCCCGCCTGGAAACCCGGATGGAACATTGTAAAGTACTGGGCTTATTTAATATACGGGTCGTTGCCGGTGGAACTATTTTTCTTGGAGAAATGGTAGAACCGATAACAGATACTAAAAACCCCCAGGGTAAGCTGATCAGTGGTATTCCTTTTACCAAACGGCCTCAGGCTTTGACATACGATTACAAAGTCGTTACCGGAGGATTGCGCACCTATGCCTCCGGTTTTGGGAAACCGGAATCCCGTACAGACCGTGATATGGCGGAAACCTGCCTATTACTGCAACATCGATGGGAAGATGAAGAGGGAAATGTTTTTGCCAAAAGAGTAGGTACAGCCTGGGAATGTTTTGAGCAATCCGTGACAGAATGGCAAAACGGGCACCGGTTGCCGATACGTTACGGAGATATCTCCTCCTCCTCTTTTTACAAACCTTATATGGGACTGATAAACGGGGAAGGCGCCTATTATACACGGAACAGTAAAGGGAAAATGGTCCCTATTCAGGAAATCGGTTGGGCTGAACCCGAGGAAGCCGTTACCCATATCGTTCTCCGTATTTCTTCCAGTAACGGAGGAGCTTATATCGGCAGCATAGACAGTAAATTCTGGGTCGATAATGTCGGATTAGTCTATGAAAAAGAAGATCAGATATAAGTAAAACGGAATCGGAAACGAGGAATCTTACCTAAAAAATACTTTGCCGGAAATAAACTTTTCAATACAAGTTTGTTTCCGGCAAAATAACAAAAGGGAATCTTTAAAACCGATTATTCTACGATAGTTACACGGTTAAGTGGGTTGCTATCAAACAAATCGGATACGCCGCCTTTCGCTTCTACTTTCAGCTGACTTGGATTTACGCCGAAATCTTTTGTCAATACGTTAAATACATTTTCAGCCCGTTTCCGGCTCAGTTGCATATTGAATTCCGGGGTTCCGGTAGCCTTATCTGCATAACCTACAATTGTAT
>JAEXFF010000199.1 GCA_023400335.1 Bacteroidota bacterium | reverse complement strand
ATCATGACTCCGAACGCACGGCTTAAAGCTCCCGTAGGATCAGCCAACATCGGATACTTAATCTTGCGTATACTTTCTGAAGCATCGTGCCAAGCCTTATGTACAAAATGAGAATCCATACTTACTGAATAAATTTCAACTCCCATGTCTTGAAATTGACTGTATTTTTCAGCCATGTCTACTAGCTCCGTCGGACATACAAATGTAAAATCTGCAGGATAAAAGAAAAAAACGGCCCATTTCCCTTTTACATCTTCGCTGCTTACGGTTTTGAAACTTCCGTTCTGATAAGCCTGAACTTTAAATTCAGGTAATTGAGAATTGATAATTGATTCCATAATTATTTGTATTAAATTGTTTTTGTTTTTTCTTTTCAATACAAAAATATATCAATTTTTTCGATAAATACAATAATTTCAATTGAAATAATTTATATTTATATAGAAAAAGTAAATATCAATCTCTAAGTTCAAGAAGAATAAAAGATTAAAAAGTTAAGACATAAAAAAACTGCCGGAAATCTCCGGCAGTTTTCAATTTCTTACTGAAAAATTATCTTATGATTTCAGCCACAGCACAACGATTCCATTTATTATCGTCTTTGTAGAAGCTTTCATCTTTTCCTTTGAATTGTACATCGATACGGTCTGCTGCGATACCGTATTTGTCGGTCAATACTTTTGCTACAGCTTTAGCCCGTTTTTCTGAAATTTTCAAATTTACTTCACGGGTACCGAATTTATCTGCATAACCTACAATACGCACCCGGCTATCCGGATGGTTCTTCATATAAACAGCCAAATTATAAATCAATACCTGATATACATTTTCGACTTTGCTCCGGTTAAATCCAAACGGAATAGTTACAGGAATAGGAGATTCTTCTGCATAAGCTTTCTTTACTTTAGCAATTTCCTGTTCTAAATCCTGTATCTCTCCATTCAATCTCGTGTTCTGATTTTTCAGATTATCAATCTGGTCATTCAAGCGGGTATTCTCTCCTTCCAGCGTAGATACTTTCTTTTCTAAACCGACTAGTTGTTCCCCTTGCAAACGGACAGCAGCCATGTCAACAGCCTTAAATGCTTTCTTATTAAACCGATAAGAAACACCCACACTTAATCCTCCAATACCGTCATTCGGAAAACCACCTCTGCTCACTAAATCGTCGTCCAGGATCATTCCTTTGAATTCCACATTTACACTCCAACGCGGATCAATATCATAACGGGCCTGAATACCTGCATCAATAATAAAAGACTGATCTTTTTTACGCGTCATTCCTCCGATTCCGATAAACGGTACGATATCGAATTTACGATTTTCCTTATATTTAGCAAAGAAATTAATCAAACCCAATGTAAAATCAGCATGTGCATACATATAATGCATGTGAAGCATCTCATTCGCACCCGGTCCGAATCCATGAAGAGATCCGCCCCCACCTTGTAAACGCACTCCCCACCAAGGATTAAACCATTTTCCTACAGTTATCGCAGGCATAAAGGTAATCGTATTTTTAAATTTGGCATCTTTAAAATGCTCTGCAAACAATGCATTACCTCCAAAATTTGCCCCAATATACCAATCTTGCCAAAATCTTCTGGCTTCGAAAGTTGTTTTATAGCCAGGCAATTTAGCACCCACTGTCTCCTGAGCAGAAACAACAGCACACATTCCCAAAATCATACAAAACAATAAAACACTTTTTTTCATACTAATTTGTTTTTAAATTCAGCTTATATAAATTCTTTATAAAATTTTTGAATAGCTTTTATTGTTCACATGAACAAATTTTGGGAAACAAATAAATGTCTGGATTGAAAATTTTTCTTTGCACGCCCGAACCAATTCGTTCCCAAAATACTAGATTTATGATACAAAAGTATACAAATTTTACAAACTTTAATAAACTGGAATCATTATTTTTAACTTAAAATGAGAAAAGAAGATTTATACCAAAACAAAATATTGGATTACAGTATATTATACTCATAAAATTAAAATTATAAAGCCATAATATAAATTTATTTTGCATAAATTATATTAAAATCTTATTTTTGAACAAATGTGATAAAAAAGTCTGCTATTTATTTTAGTCCTCATGAATTTAAAAATATTTTTTCTATTTTTCTTCGGATTAGGTGCCTGTACTTCTCCCTTCTCCAAACCGAACGAGCTAACGCATATTAAATATACGTTTAACGCTTCTATCTCTTCTATTAATCAGGATAAAGATGTATTGTATATAGGTTTGGAAAACGGAGACCTGATTATCAAAGATAAAGACGAACAAAAACGCTTCTCTGCGGGGAATAACCGTATTTACGATGTTTTTGCCTATCGTCCTGATTCCCTTTTTATCGGAATAAGAGATGAAGGTCTCAAACTGATTACTTTCCGGAATGGACAATACCAAATCAGCCAGGAATATACAATTAAAGGCAAAGATCACCATTATGCAGTCTATCACATAACAGCTGATCGTTCAGGTCAAATCTTATACCTGGCAAGTAGCAACGGATGTTATCGGCTGAATTTACAAAATTCTCCGGCTCCGGGGGAAATTACTCCTTTTTTATTAAATTCCAATTCTCATTCCGGAATCAACAAAATTATCCAGTATAAAGACACTCTTTATATAGCTGCAGATTCCGGTTTTTATGCTTACAGTCAGAATCAAACGAAAGAATTGCTGAAAGGGAAACGCATCCATAATTTAAGCCTCGCTCAGGATACAATTTACGCATTAACAGAAAATGCTATCGTAAAAAAAAGTTTATACCACTATCCTTTGGTAAAAATAAGTTCTCCGAAATACTACGCTTGTGAAAAAAGCGAAGATACCGAATGGTTTTTAGCCAAAGATTATTTAATCTACCAAAAAGGGAATCAGTATTGTAAATATCTGCTTCCGGGAGGCATTAGCATAAAAGGAAAACAAATCAGCCTGATGACCCGGGATTATTTTTATGTTGCCTACAGGGAAGAATTGGTCGCTTTCCCTAAACATCAGAATCTGTCGGGAAAGGTCGCCAATGTAATTGCAGTTACCCCCAAAAAGAATGACGGGGATCTTATTTATTTTCTGACCAGTGATCTTCGTCTCCATAGCTATTCTTTTTCTTCTTCCAGTTACCAATCAAAAGCCCTGGGAAAAATTAAAAATCTGCAACTGGAAAATGATATTATCAAGTTTATTCAAACCGGAAAGGATATCTTCTATCTGGCAACAGACAAATCCCTTTACAAAATCAAGAACCGGGAAGCCCTGCTCGTCAAAAGGTTTGGAGATAAGGAAAATAATGATTTCCGCTCCCTGCTTTATACAACAGGGAAAAAACTGTACGTCGGTACCCGGAGGGACCTGAGTTTTATCCGTACCGAAGAAGAAGGAGATTCTTTACATCCTATTCCGATACTGATAAAGGGAACCCTGGAAAATAAAGATCTCTATGTCACCGATATGCTGGAGGATAAAGATCACACCATCTATTTTACGACCCTGAATAAAGGCTTATTTAAAAAAGGTCCGGAAGATACTGTATTTTCTAAAATATCTGTTGTCGAAAAACGGGGAAGTGCTCTGGGCTTAATGTCGCATCTAGGAAAATTGACTATTCTGACTTCCCAAGGGATATACAGATTGAATGGAGATTCTCTGTCCTATCTCCCGGTTCCGGATGAGCGCTATGTCCGCTCGATACAATGCGACCCGGATGCATCCGACTGTCTGGTATTGTATTACCATGGATTGCTCTCAGGTCCTATCAATGCAGCCGACTGGAATCCAGATCTGGATATTGTTTCGTTTAAAGACATTCCTTTCGACAAGACCCGGATCGCCCTGTCTCCTCAAAAAACGATTCTGGGCTCCCGATTCGGATTGTTTGAATATAAGGATAATCACTCCCTGAAACCTATTGCAATAGAAGAAGAGACAGATTTCCGTTTTTTAGGATCTCTCTTATTTTTTATTATATCCCTGTTTTTCATTATAACAATTTATACGTGGATCATCTATCTGAAAAATCAAAAGAACAGGAAAGAGCAATTGATAGAATACCTGAATTATCTTGAAATGTTACCTAATCGTATTCAGGAACAGGTGAGAATAGAAAAACAAGAGGATTTACTTCGCAAAACCAAAAATGTCCATCATGAACTCAAACAGTATCTGGCTTCTAATAAAAGTATAAAAATTTCAGCTCTTCTTCAATGGAAAGAAAAGCTGAATCAATTGAAAGGAGAAATGGACAAGGCTGTTCTAAAAGTAAAGGAACAAATCGAAATTTATCTTCAGCAAGCCCAAAGCAGACTTGAAAATTTGAAAGATTATCCTCACATAGCGGAAGAAACAGAGATTGCCAAATATTCCGATACATTGGAAAAAAAGAATAAAATAAAAGCCGGTAGCAAATATTATACTTTAACTTACGCCGAATCTTTGTTAGACGATATTACAGCACTCGAAAATATTTACAGGGACCGGATTCAAAACGAAAATCTACAGAAGACAACTCTGCCCCTGCCTGAAATTGAAGCAAGTATACACGAATTGGAAGAAATGATCAGAAGAAATTATAAATCTTCTCAAATAAAAATATACTGTAAAGATTTTATAGATAAAAAATGTCCCGAATTGAAAAAAATATTTCCTTTCTTTGGAAGAGAAAAAGGGGATAACAAAGATCGGTTTTATGTAGCAGTTCTTCTTTTCCTCCCTGAAATTGAAACGTCCAAAATAGTAAAGGCCCTTGAATTATCAGGAGATAAAGTAAACACTTATATTAACAAAACCAAATATTCAATCCGGGAAACTGTAAAAAAAATCTGTACAGCACATCCGGAAATCAGAGAAAATCCTCTGGTACAGTTATTCTGTGAACGAATTAAGATATAAAATTAAACTATTTACGATAGGCGACAGATAAAGGTAGTTAAAACGAATTTACATAAAAGACTTTCCTATAATAATCAATAATTTGATTATCAATATTTTGCTCATTATTTATACTACCGGGAGACCTAGCTTTTCCCGGTATTAATCTATCTGATTTTTTCAAATTTGTAAGTGAAACAAAGAAGAATGTAAGGGGATTTCGAAAATAAAGAGATCGAAATAATCTATTCTTTTGTATTGTTCTAAAGAGCAGTATGACCGTTTTTTAAACGGAATTCTGCCACACAATTCAACTAATAAACTATTAAATGAAAAGAATATGAGAAGAATAGTTTCAATTACAGTTTTCTGTTCAGTATTCTGTTTACCTATAAACAGAAATATGAAAATATCCATTTCGTGGAATCCGGAAGAAACAATAAACAATATAAACGAAGGAATTTTCCTCCAACGGTATTGTTATTAACAGGTTCCATAGAATGCTGATAAGCAGAATTTCTAAAAGTATCTTTAATATCAAAATTGTAAATGCTATGAAAAAAACAATGATCTTCGGAAGTATCCTTATGGCTGTAATCCTAAGCAATCTCATTGGGATACATTTTCTGTTGGCCCGAAAAGATTACCGGGTAGTCTCACGCTACAACCGCGTTCAAATCATCGAAAAAAATCAAAAAATGGGAATTATGAATTCGAAAGGAACAGTTCTGTTTCCCCTCCTTTACGAAACAATTGACACTTTCCATTATGGAATCGCCCGGGTAGTAAAGGAGGAGAAAAAAGGTTATGTAGATACCACAGGGAAATGGATTATTCCTCCCGTTTATGACGATCTGAATCTATTCAATGATTTTGGATTAGCCCTGGCTCTGCAAAACGGGAAATACGGCTGGATCAATAAAAAGAATGAAATCGTTATCCCCTTTGTTTATAGTCAAGTTTTGTTTGATTTTAACCGGAACGGACAAACCGCAGTCAGTAAAGACGGAAAAAGATACGGTTGTATCAATATAGAGAATAAAGTAGTGCTGGACTTTGTTTACGAACGGATGGAATTTTTTGACATTTATATATGGGTTAAAAAAGATTCTGTTTACGGTTTGTACAATCTGCAAGGGGAAACTCTCCTTCCTTTAAAATACGAACGGATTCAAAAAAGCGAACGACCGATCATTCCTTTTAAACAAAACGGGAAATGGGGTATTTACAATAGCATTACACAGGAAAGCAGAAGTCTTCCCTACGATTCTATCGGCAGCTTCAGCGAAAGTCTGGCCAGCGTTATAAAAGATGGTAAATCCGGCTATATCGGCTTCAACGGAGAATTGTTGATTCCCCCTAAATTTAATTCCGCTTCCGATTTCCACAATGAAAAGGCGGAGGT